>JAYTQW010000130.1:0-8983 GCA_043746535.1 Rhodospirillales bacterium | reverse complement strand
AGCAAAAGGTCGAACCCGGCCGCCGCCGCCGCGGCGTCACCCAAAGCCGCCAGGTCGTCGGCGGCGATCGGCAGGATCGACGCCTCGCCACCCGACGCGCGCACCAGGGCGGCGAGCGCGTGGGCATTGGAACTGACGACGCCGCCCAACGGGATCGGCTCACCCGGCAACGCGATCTCGTCGCCGGTGGCCAGGATCGCCACCCGCGGCGCGCGATGCACGGCGACCCAGGGATGATTGCCCGATGCCGCAATCCCGATGTCGCGCGCCGACAGCCGGTGGCCGGCAGCGACCAGCATATCGTCGCGGGCGAAATCCTGTGCCTTCGCGCGGACATGACGGCCGGACGAGATGGCCTCGCGCATCGTGACCGTGCCATCGCCGGCGGCAGCATCCTCCTGCAACAGCACGCAATCCGCACCGTCCGGCATGACACTGCCGGTGAACAGGCGCACCGCCTCGCCCGGTCCGACACGGCCCTGCCAGGGATGCCCGGCCGGCGCGTGGCCAACAACGCGCAGCACGGCGCCCGCCACACCATCGGCACCGCGCAGCGCATAACCGTCCATGGCGGAAAGATCGTGCGGCGGCTGGTCGAGCCGGGCCAGGATCGGCGCCGCCGTGACCCGCCCCCAGGCGGCGCTCAGCGGCACCGTCTCCGCCGAGGTGGGGCGCAACCCGGCCAGGATGCGCGCACGGGCTTCGGCCACGCTCAACATGGAAGTGGGCAGCATTGGCGGAGTGGCATCGTCAGTCCTGGCTGAAGCCGCCGGAGGCGCCGCCCGACTTCGCGACCACACGCAACCCATCGATGCGCATGCCGCGATCAACCGCCTTGCACATGTCGTATACGGTCAGCGCCGCGACGCTGGCAGCGGTCAACGCCTCCATCTCGACGCCGGTGCGGCCATGCGTGCGCACGTTCACTTCTATGCCGATCGCATCGTCACCGTCCGGGGCGAGATCGACGGTGACGGCCGAGATCGGCAGCGGATGGCACAGCGGAATGAGCTCGGCGGTGCGCTTGCAGGCCATGATCCCGGCCAGCCTCGCCACCCCCAGCACGTCGCCCTTCCTGGCATTCCCAGCCAGGATCAGCGCCAGCGTGGCCGGCCGCATTACCACGCGCACGCGGGCGGTGGCGTGGCGCTCGGTCTCCGGCTTGGCGCCGACATCGACCATGACGGCGCGGCCCTGGGCGTCGAAATGGGTGAGGCCGCTCACGTCGCGCCGAGCAGTGCCCGCGTCGCGGCACCCACGTCCGGCTGGCGCAGCAGGCTCTCGCCGACCAGGAAGCAGTTCACCGACAACGCCGCCAGCGCCAGGATGTCGGCATGGGTGCGGATGCCGCTCTCGGCGATCAGAAAGCGATCGGGTGGCACATGCTGGCTAAGTTCGGCGGTGGTGCGCAGATCGGTCTGCAACGTCTTAAGATTACGGTTGTTAATGCCAAGAAGCTTGGTTTGCAGACCGAGCGCCCGGTCCAGCTCGCGGCGGTCGTGTACCTCCACCAGCACGTCCAGGTCGAGCATGCGGGCGATCTGCTCCAGTTCGACCGCGCATGCGTCGGTGACGGCGGCCATGATGATGAGAATGCAGTCCGCCCCCATGGCCCGGCTCTCATAGACCTGCCAAGGGTCGAGGATGAAGTCCTTGCGCAGCACCGGCAGGCTGACGGCGGCGCGGGCGTGCTGCAAATCCCAGGCGCTGCCCTGGAAGTACGGCGCGTCGGTCAGCACCGACAGGCAGGTGGCGCCTGCCTTGGCATAGGTGAGCGCCAACGCCCCAGGGTCGAAGTCGGGGCGGATCACGCCGCCGGACGGCGACGCCTTCTTGATTTCGGCGATCAAGCCATAACCGGTGCTGGCGGCCCGCATCAGCGCCTGCCCGAAGCCGCGCGGGGCGGAGGCGGCCAGCGCCTTCGAGCGCATCACCTCGATAGGCACTTTCTGGCGGCGGGAGGCCAACTCGGTCCGCGTCTTGTCGCAGATGCGCGCCAGCACGTTGTGGCCAGTGTCGATTGGGCCAGTGTCAATAGGGCCGGTGTCGATGTTCATGCCGTCTCCACGCGAAGCCGCTCCAGAACGCCCATTGCCTCACCCCGGTCCAGCGCCGCCGCCGCCATGGCAGCACCGTCCCGCAACGTATCGGCCCGGTCGGCGACCATCAGGGCAGCGGCGGTGTTAAGCAGGACGGTGTCACGGTAGGCGCCTTGCTCGCCGGTCAGCAACGCGCGAAGGGCAGTGGCGTTCTGGGCCGCGTCGCCACCCTGAATCGCCGAGATCGGCGCGCGCCCCAGCCCGGCGTCCTCCGGGTCCACGGTAAAGGCGCGGATTTCCCCGCCCCGTAGCGCGACCACGCTGCTGGTTCCGGCCACGGTCAACTCGTCGAGACCCTGGCCATGCACCACCCAGCAGGCCTCAGTGCCGAGCCGTTGCAGCGTCTCCACCATCGGTTGCGCCCAGGCCGGATCGAACACGCCGGTCAGTTGGCGGCGCACCCGGGCCGGGTTGGCGAGCGGTCCGAGCAGGTTGAAGATGGTGCGCGTGCCGAGTTCCACGCGCGGCCCGGCGGCGTGGCGCAGGGCGGCGTGGTGGCGCGGCGCGAACAGGAACACGCAGCCGGCGCGGGCCAGCACCTGCGGCAGCCGCTCGATCGGCACGTCGACGTTGACGCCCAGCGCCGTCAGCACGTCGGCCCCGCCGGTGCGTGAGCTGAGCGCCCGGTTGCCGTGCTTGGCGACGGGCACGCCGAGTGCCGCCAAAACGAAGGTGACTGCGGTCGAGACGTTCAGCGTGCCGGCGTTGTCGCCGCCGGTGCCGCACACGTCCATAGCACCGGGCGTGGCCGCCACCGCCAGCATCCGCGCCCGCATCGCCCGCACCGCGCCGACCAGCTCCGCCACCGTCTCGCCGCGCACCCGCATGGCCATCAGCAACCCGGCGATCTGCGCCGGTGTCGCCTCGCCAGCCATGATGAGATCGAACGCCGCCTCCGCCTCGTCCTCGTCCAGGGTGGCGCCGCTGGCGAGGCGCGCCAGCACCGGTTTCAGGTTGCCGGACAGGGTGGACAAAGTGGTGCCGGACAAGGTCAGGCGGCGCGGGTGGCCGGCGCGTTGCGGCCCCGGACAATGTCAAGGAAGTTGCCGAGCAACCGATGGCCGTGCTCGCTGGCAATGCTCTCCGGGTGGAACTGCACGCCGAAGATCGGCAGGAGGCGGTGGCGCAGGCCCATGATGACGGCGCCGTCGTCGGCGTGCGCGGTCGCCTCAAGCGCGTCCGGCATCGACTCCGGGCGGACCGTCAGGCTGTGGTAACGGGTGGCGCGGAACGGGCTGGGCAGGCCGGCGAACACGTCGCCGCCAGTATGCGCGATGGCGCTGGTCTTGCCGTGCATGGGGGTGGGCGCGCGGATCACCTCGCCGCCGAACGCCTGACCGATTGCCTGGTGGCCCAAGCAGACGCCCAGGATCGGCACGCTACCGGCGGCGGCGGCGATCAGGTCGAGGCAGATGCCGGCCTCGTTCGGGCTGCACGGTCCAGGCGACAGCACGATGGCTTCCGGGTGCGACGCCATCGCTTCCGCCACGCTCAGGGAGTCGTTGCGGCGCACGTCGCAGATGCCGCCCATCTCGCCCAGGAAGTGGACGAGGTTGAAGGTGAAGCTGTCATAATTGTCGATCAGCAGGATCATGGTGGCGCAATGTGGCGGTGGCGAGGGAGCGCGTCAAACCGGCGCTTCGGCACCCTTGACCGCCTGCCACTCGGCCTCCATCGCCACCAGCCCCACATCCCCCGGCAGCAGCCCACGCTCTGCCAGCCGCGCCTCCACCGCCGCGAACCGCCGTGCGAACTTCGCGTTCGCCCGGCGCAGTGCCGCCTCCGGGTCGAGCGCCAGCTTGCGGGCGAGATTGGCCATGACGAACAGCATGTCGCCCAACTCGTCCTCCAGCCGGTCGCGGTCGGCGCCGGCCAGTTCGGCGCGCAGCTCGCGCACCTCCTCGTCCAGCTTGTCGAGCACGGCGGCGGCGTCGGGCCAGTCGAAGCCGACACGGGCGGCACGGGCGGTCAGTTTCTGCGCGCGGGTGAGGGCGGGCAGGGCGACGGCCACGCCGGCCAGCACGCCGGTCTCCGCGCGGGCCGCGCGTTCGGCGCGCTTCTGCTCCTCCCACGCCGCCGTCTGCGCGCCGGCCGAGCGCGCGGCGGCGTCGCCGAACACATGCGGGTGGCGGCGCACCATCTTGTCGGCGATGGCACGGGCGATGTCGGCGAAGTCGAACAGCGCGGCCTCCTCGCCCATGCGGGCGTGGTACGCCACCTGCAACAGCAGGTCGCCGAGTTCGTCCGGCAAGCCCTCCAGGTCGCCGCGCCCGATGGCGTCGGCGACCTCGTACGCCTCCTCGATGGTGTAGGGTGCGATGCTGGCGAAGTCCTGCGCCACGTCCCACGGGCAGCCAGCCTTCGGATCGCGCAGGACGGCCATGATGTCGAGCAGGCGGCGCAGTTCGGTCTCGGCGGTTGTGGACATCGCCCACCTCTCTACAAAGAGCGCCACCACATAGCCGAGCCGCGACCCATGTCACAGACCCACCTTTCATTGTCGAAGGACCGCATTCGCATCCTGTTGCTGGAGGGCATCCACGACAGCGCCGTGGACCTGTTCGGCCGCGCCGGCTACGCCAATATCCGCAAGCTGAGGACGGCGCTCGACGGCGAGGCGCTGCGCGAGGCGCTGGCCGGGGTGCATATCCTGGGCATCCGCAGCCGCACGCAACTGACCGACGCGGTGTTCCAGGCTGCCGAGCGGCTGCTGACAGTGGGCTGTTTCTGCATCGGCACCAACCAGGTCGACCTCCGCGCCGCGCGCGGACTGGCGGTTCCGGTGTTCAACGCGCCGTTCAGCAACACCCGCAGTGTTGCCGAACTGGTGATCGGTGAGATCGTCATGCTGCTGCGCGGCATCCCCGGCAAGAGCGAGGCAGCGCATCGCGGCGAGTGGGACAAATCGGCGGCCAATAGCTGGGAGGTGCGCGGCAAGACGCTGGGCATCGTCGGCTATGGCAGCATCGGCAGCCAGCTTTCGGTGCTGGCGGAGTCGTTCGGGATGCGGGTGATCTACCACGACACGCTGGACAAGCTGCCGCACGGCAATGCGCGGAAGGCCGTGAACCTGCGTGAGTTGCTGGCCAACAGCGATGTCGTCAGCCTGCATGTGCCGGAGTCGCTGGACACATTCGGCATGATTGGCGAGGCGGAGATACGGTCGATGCGGCCGCAATCCGTGCTCATCAACAACAGCCGTGGCACCGTGGTCGACCTGGACGCGGCGGCGCGGGCGCTGCGCGATGGCCACCTGCTGGGCGCCGCGGTCGACGTGTTCCCAATCGAGCCGGCCTCCAATTCGGAGCGGTTCACGACGCCGTTGCAGGGCCTGCCGAACGTGCTGCTGACGCCGCATGTCGGCGGCTCGACCGCCGAGGCGCAGGAGCGGATCGGGCAGGAAGTGGCGCGCAAGCTGGTCGATTACAGCGACACCGGCGCCACGCTGGGGGCGGTGAACTTCCCGCAGGTGCAGTTGCCGGCGCGCGGTTTCGGCACCCGCTACATGCACGTCCACCGCAACCAGCCGGGCACGCTGCGCCGGATCAACGACGTGTTCAGCGCGCGCGGGCTGAACATCGCCGGGCAGTTCCTGCAAACCGAGGGCGAGATGGGCTATGTCGTGGTCGACGCCGAAGGGGCGGGCGATGCCGACAGCGTGCTGGACGAGTTGCGCGCGATCGACGGCACCATCCGCGCACGGCTGCTGTTCTAAACGAAGGGAAATGCCATGGACGAGATCAGGTTGACCGGCGGCTGCCAGTGCGGCGCCGTGCGCTACGCCATCACCGCGTTGCCGGACAGCGTCAGCATCTGTCATTGCCGGATGTGCCAGAAGGCGACCGGCGGGGCTTTCCTGGTCACTGGTACGGTGCCGGCGCAGGCGTTGACCTGGACGCGCGGGCAGCCGGCGGCCTTCCAAAGCTCCTCGGTGGCGGCGCGCGACTTCTGCGCCCATTGCGGCACGCCGCTGAGCTTCCGCTTCACGCCGGGCAACCGCATCAGCGTCACGCTCGGCAGCCTCGACCAGCCAAGCCATGTGCAGCCGACCGAACAGATCGGCATTGAGGCACGGATGGCGTGGTGGGACCGGATGGACGCGCTGCCGCAAACGGCGACGAGCATGCCGGACGAGATCGGGGCACCCGTCAGCCACCAGCACCCCGACCATGACACGGCCGAATGGACCACGCTGGCGTGAGGCGCCGCTACGTCACGGTGGACGTGTTCACCGACCAGCCATTCGGCGGCAACCCGCTGGCGGTGGTGTTGGACGCCGAGGGTCTGTCCACGGCGCAGATGCAGGCGCTGGCCGCCGAGTTCAACTATTCCGAGACCACGTTCGTGCTGCCGCCGAGCGATCCCGCGCACGCAGCACAGGTGCGGATCTTCACCCCAAACGCGGAAATTCCGTTCGCCGGCCATCCGAACGTCGGCATCGCCTTCGTGCTGGCCGGCGAGGGCAGGGCCGCTGGCGAGGTGGTGTTCGAGGAGATGGCTGGCCTGGTGGCGATGCGCCTGCTGCACGAGGGCGGCGCCGTGATCGGGGCCGAGCTGACCGCGCCACAGCGGCTTGCGCGTGGAGCCAGTTTCACGTCGGCGAAAGTGGCGGCCGCACTCGGGCTGGCGGTCGAGGACATCGCCGGCGCCCGGCATCCGCCGGGCGTGGCCTCGGTCGGGCTGGCGTTCGTGATCGTCGAGCTGGCCTCGCGGCAGGCCTTGGCCCGGCTGCGGCCAGACCTGGCCGGCTTCCGCGCCATGCTGCCGAGCGACGGCGCCGACGCGGTGTTCGCCTACGTGACCGAGGGTGAGGCGGCGGTGCAGGCACGCATGGTCTGGCCGGTCGGCGTCACGCTGCTTGAAGACCCGGCCACCGGGAGCGCCACGGCGGCGCTGATGGCGTTGCTGGCCGATCTTGATCCGCACCTGGACGCCTTGCTGGTGCGTCAGGGGGTCGACATGGGCCGCCCCAGCCTGTTGCACGCGCGGGTGCGGCGCGAGCAGGGCCGGGTGGCGTCGGTGCATGTCGGCGGGCGCTGCGTGCCGATGTTCTCCGGCGCGTTCGCGCTGGTGGGCAACGCCTAGCCGCCCAGTCGCGCCACCAGCTCCGCGTGCTCGGCAAGCACATGGCGGCGGCGGATCTTCTGGGTGGCGGTGAGCAGGCCGCCCTCGATGGTGAACGGCGGCACCAGCGCGTGGCGGCGGATGCGCTCCGATACGGCTAGGCGCTGGTTGACGGCGGCGATGGCGGCGGCCACGGCGGCCTCGTTGCAGTCCGGTGCCGCTACCACCAGTGCCGCGAGGCTGGCGCGGCCGTCACCGAACACGACGATCTGCGCGATCTGCGCCGCCATCAGCGCCAAGCCCTCGACGCGCGCCGGTGAGACGTTTTCCCCGCCCGACAGCACGATGATGTCCTTCTTGCGGTCGGTGATGCGCAGGTCGCCATTCGCCTCGATCACGCCCACATCGCCGGTGTGCAGCCAGCCGTCGCGGATCACCGCCGCCGTGTCGTCCGGCCGGCCCCAGTAGCCGTCCATCACCAGGTCGCCGCGCACCAGGATCTCGCTGTCCTCGGCGATGCGCAGTTCGACCCCTGTCAGCGGCGGCCCCACCGTGTCGATGCGGGCGGCGTAGGGAGGGGTGGCGGAGATCACCGGCCCAGCCTCGGTCTGGCCGTAGCCCTGGATCAGTGTGACACCGAGTGCCTGGAAGAAGTGTCCGACCTCCGGCTCCAGCCGCGCGCCGCCGGAGATCATCGCCCGCAGCCGGCCGCCGAAACGGGCGCGCACCTTCGCCCGGACCAGCCGTTCCAGCGCGCGGTCGGCGATCACCTCGAGCGGGCCGAGCCGTGCCCCTTCCGACCGGCGCAGGCCCAGCCGGATGGCGCGGTGGAACAGCGCCTGCCGCCACGTCGGCTCCCGCCCCACCTGGGCCAGGATGCGGGCGCGGATCACCTCCAGAATGCGCGGCACCATGGCGAGAATGGTGGGGCGCACCGCCAGCATGTCGGCCGCCAGATGCTCGATGCCGCGCGCATAGACGATCTCGGTGCCGAGGCTGAGCAGCAGGAACTGCCCGGCGGTGTGTTCGTAGCTATGCGACAGCGGCAGGAACGACAGGTAGGTCTCGCGGTCGAGCCGCAGCGGGCGCACCAGCTCGAACGCGCCCCGGCAGTTGGCCAGGATGGCGCGGTGCGGCAGCATTACCCCTTTCGGGGTGCCGCCGGTGCCCGACGTGTAGATGATGCAGGCCAGCGCGCCCGAGGGGATGCCGGCGGCGAGGGCGGCGATGTCGTGCGGTGGCGCCGACGTGTCGCCGAGCAGGCCGGACCACGCTATGCCAACGCTGCCATCAAGCGTCACCAGCAGGTCCAGCGGCCCCGCTGCGCTCACCCGTTCGGCCAATGTGGCGTTGGCGACGATGGCGGCGCGCGCGCCGCTGTCGCGCAGCACATGCGCGTGGTCGGCTACCGTGTTGGTGACGTAGGCCGGCACCGGAATGGCGCGGATCGCCAGCAATGCGGTCTCGGCGATCGGGTATTCCGGCCGGTTCTCGCTGACGATCAGCACGCGGTCGCCCGGTCCCACCCCGGCCCGTAGCAGCCCGCGCGCCGCTGCCGCCGCGTGGCGGGCGAACTCGCCCCAGCCAATACCATGCCAGGCACCATCGGCGGCGTGATGCCGCAGCATCGGCCGATCCGGCCATTGCGCGGCGCGGCTGAACATCATCTCCGCAAGATTGTTCCAAGCTGGGTAGGCGGCGCGCGCTTCGACCATTTCGCCTGCCCCTTTGACGGATCCCCACATCGCCTTACATCGGGTGAAGCATCTCGTGAATAGGCACCCGCTCGTGAACAGGACCATGCCGCACATGCCCGATGG
>JAYTQW010000129.1:0-4552 GCA_043746535.1 Rhodospirillales bacterium | reverse complement strand
GCTTTGATCCTTTCGATATATGCGCTCCCAGCCATCTCCGAAAGGTGATTCACCGATGCGTGACGAGCCGATGATCCTGGTCGCGGTCGGCGCCAACCTGCCCGGCGCGCATGGCGAGCACCCGCAGGTCGGCGTGCGCGCGGCGCTCACGGCGCTCGGCGACCTGCCCGGGTTGCGCCTGGTCGCCGTCTCGCGCCTGTATGCGACCGCGCCGGTGCCCGCCTCCGGCCAGCCACCCTATGTCAACGCGGTGGCGCGGCTGGCGGGGCGGGCCGATCCGGCCTGGCTGCTCGCGCGCCTGCTGGCGATCGAGGCGCAGGGTGGGCGCACACGGAGCGTTGCCAATGCGGCGCGCACGCTCGACCTCGACCTGATCGCCATGGGCGGGATGGTGCGCACGGCACCCGACCCGATCCTGCCGCACCCGCGCGCCCACCAGCGCGCCTTCGTGCTGGCGCCGCTGCGCGATGTGGCGCCTGGCTGGGTGCATCCGCTGCTGGGCCGCACGGTCGCGGAGCTGATCGCGGCATTGCCGCCGCAAGGGCTGGAATTGCTGTGACGCACAACGGCGCGCTTGCCTAGGCCAGGGGGCGCCGCTATATCCAGCGATCACCTGAATTGCTCGTGTGGAGAACCGCCGTATGGCGCGCGTCACCGTTGAAGACTGCGTTGAGAAGATCCCGAACCGCTTCGAACTGGTGTTGCTGGCGGCCCAGCGCGCCCGCAACCTCAGCCGTGGCGAGGAGATGACGGTCGACCGCGACAACGACAAGAACCCTGTGGTTGCCCTGCGCGAGATCGCCGATGAGACGGTGACGGTGGAGCGCCTGCGCGCCGACGTGATGAAGGCGCTGTCGCGGATGCCGGAGATCGAGCCGGCCGACGAGGAGGTCATGGACCTCATTCCCACCGACCAGAACATCTTCGGCTTGCAGGACATCGCGGCGGAGGAGGAGGCGGCGCTGCTGCCGGTGGACGGCGAGGACATGGCGCCGGACGATCTGGCGGCGGCCATCGAGGCGGAACTTGGCGGTCGCGGCCGCCGCTGACCGCCGATGACGGGCCGCGCCGCTCCCATCCGCGCGCGTCCGAACGCAGCCCCTGACGGCATCGCCGGAGGGTCGTATAGCGCCTTGCCCGAGCCGCCGCCCGAGACCATCGCCGGGCTGATCGCCGCCATCCGGCGCTTCGACCCCAAGCCGGACGACTTGGCGCTGATCGAACGCGCCTATGCGGTCGCGGCCGAGGCGCATCGCGAGCAACTGCGCGACAACGGCGACCCCTATATCGGCCACCCGCTCGCGGTCGCCACCATCCTGGCCGGCTACCGGCTCGACAGCGCCAGCATCGCCACCGCGCTGCTGCACGACACGGTCGAGGACACCGGCCTCAAGCTGCCGGAACTGTCCAAGCGGTTCGGGCCGGAGATCGCCGGCTTGGTCGACGGCGTCACCAAGCTGACGCAGCTCGAACTCCGCTCCGACCGGACTAAGCAGGCGGAGAACTTCAGCAAGCTGGTGCTGGCGATGAGCCGCGACATCCGCGTGCTGCTGGTGAAGCTGGCCGACCGGCTGCACAACATGCGCACGCTGCATTTCGTGCCGCAGGAGCCGCGCCGGCTGCGCATCGCGCGGGAGACGATGGAGATCTACGCGCCGCTGGCCGAGCGCATCGGCATGGACAGCATGAAGTCGGAGTTGCAGACCCGCAGCTTCGCGCAGTTGGAGCCGGAGGCGTTCGACACCATCCAAGCCCGGCTCAACTTCCTGCGCGGCCAGGGTGCGGACGTGATCGAGGAGGTGCGCGCCGAACTGGCCCGCATCTGCCGCGAGGCGGGCGTCGAGGTGGTCGAGGTCACCGGGCGGGAGAAGTCGCCGTACTCGATCTGGGAGAAGATGCAGCGGCGCAACGTGCAGTTCGAGCAGCTCTCCGACATCATGGCGTTCCGTATCGAGGTGGACACGCGCGAGGCCTGCTACATGGCGCTGGGTGCCATCCACGCCGCCTATCCGGTGATCGCCGGGCGGTTCAAGGACTACATCTCCACGCCGAAATCGAACGGCTACCAGAGCCTGCACACCGGCGTCACCCTGCGCGAGCCGCGCAACCAGAAGATCGAGATCCAGATCCGCACGCCCGACATGCAGGACGTGGCCGAGAACGGGCTGGCGGCGCATTGGGCGTACAAGCAGCGGCTGCCGAACGGCGAGTTGCAGCGCTTCCCCTGGGTGTCCGACCTGCTGGAGATACTGGAGAACTCGTCGCCGGACGAGTTCCTGACCAACACCAAGCTGGAGCTGTACCAGGACCAGGTGTTCTGCTTCACGCCGAAGGGGCAGTTGATCCAGTTGCCGCGCGGCGCAACGCCGGTCGACTTCGCCTACGCGGTGCACAGCCAGGTCGGCGACACCTGCGTAGGGGCAAAGGTCAACGGCCGCATCCTGCCGCTGAAATACGAGTTGCAGAACGGCGATCAGGTCGAGGTGATGACCTCGCGCGGCGGCACGCCCAACCCGCAATGGGAGCGGTTCGTCGCCACCGGCAAGGCGCGCGCGCGCATCCGCCGCTGGGTGCAGCAGCAGCAGCGCACCCAGCACGTCGATGCCGGTCGCGCCGCGTTGGCCAAGGCGTTCCGCCAGGACGGGCTGGACGGGTCGGAGCGCGCGATCGAGCCGGCGCTGAAGCCGCTGCGCATGGCCAGCCTCGCCGACCTGTACGTGGCGGTCGGCAACGGCAACCTGGGACCAAAGGAGGTGGTCGCCGCCGCCTATCCCGAGTTGAAGCAGGTGCCGCGGACGCCGCGGATGCTGCCGGCGTTGCCCTCGCGCCCGGCCAACCGGCTGCCGGGCAGTGCTGGCTACGACCTGCCGATCAGCGGGCTGGTGCCCGGCATGGCGATCCACTACGCCGGCTGCTGCCACCCGCTGCCGGGCGACCACATCGTGGGCATCGTCACCACCGGCAAGGGCGTCACCATCCACACCCGCGACTGCCCGACCCTGGAGGGTTTCGCCGCCGAGCCGCAGCGCTTCCTTGATGTGGACTGGGAACCGTTGGCGTTCGTGGCGGTGACCAAGGGTGCCCGCGAGCGTGGCGCCGAGGGCCATACCGGGCGCATCAGCGTCATCGCCTACAACGAGCCGGGCGTGCTGGCGGCCATCACCAACGCCGTCAGCAAGCAGGACGGGGCGCTGCTCAACCTGCGCACCGTCAACCGCCAGGCGGATTTCTTCGAGGTGCTGATCGATGTCGAGGTGCGCGACCTGCGCCACCTCACCACCATCGTCGCCGGCCTGCGCGCCGCCACCGGCATCCACCAGGTCGAGCGCGCGCGCGGGTGATCGGCGCGTGATCCTGGGGCTTGGTTCCGACATCTGCGACATCCGCCGGGTGGCGTCAGCGATGGAGCGCTTCGGCGAGCGTTTCCTGCATCGGGTGTTCACCGAGGCGGAACGCGCGAAGGCCGACCGCCGCCACGGCCGCGCGCGCGCGGGCACCTACGCCAAGCGGTTCGCCGCCAAGGAGGCGTGCGCCAAGGCGCTCGGCACCGGCTTCGCGCAGGGCGTGCATATGTCCGATATCGGCGTGGTCAACCGTCCGGGCGGCCAGCCGTCGGTCGTGCTGACCGGCGGTGCGGCACTCCGGCTGGCGGCGCTGGTGCCGGCCGGCATGGTGGCGCGGGTCGACCTCACCATGACCGACGAGCACCCCTATGCGTATGCGCAGGTCATCATATCGGCGCAGACGGGCAACGATTAGCCGAGCGGTCGCTTGACAGGGGGGTGGGGGGTGGGCTTCATCCGCGCCGCGCACCCCCGAACAGATTGGCGACGCTGCCGCATGTCCCCCACGACCATGGCGAAACGCCGCTCCGGCGGCATCGTCGACAACATTCTGACCATCGCCTATGCGATCCTGATCGCGCTCACGATCCGCACCGTCGCGTTCGAGCCGTTCAACATCCCTTCCGGCTCGATGATCCCGACGCTGCTGGTCGGCGACTACCTGTTCGTGTCGAAATATAGCTACGGCTACTCGCATTTCTCGCTGCCGTTCTCGCCGCCGCTGTTCTCCGGCCGCATCTTCGGCTCGCTGCCGACGCGCGGCGACGTGGCGGTGTTCAAGCTGCCCCGCGATACCTCGGTGGACTACATCAAGCGTCTGGTCGGCCTGCCCGGCGACCATTTGCAGATGAAGGAGGGGCGGCTCTACATCAACGGCGCCGAACTGCCGCGCACGCCCGACGGCGAGTACACCGCCGAGGGCGACGGGCCGAGCACCGTGTACAAGAAGTATATCGAGACGCTGCCGGGTGGGCGCACCCATCCGATCCTGAAGGCGTCCGACCACGAGATGCTGGACAACACCGACGAGTACGTGGTTCCGCCCGGCTATGTGTTCGCCATGGGCGACAACCGCGACAACAGCCAGGACAGCCGGGTGCTGAGCGCCGTCGGCTACATCCCGCTGGAGAACCTGGTCGGGCGGGCCGAGTTCATCTTCTTCAGCATCGACGCCGAGGCGCCCTGGTACTACGTCTGGGAGTGGCCGT
>JAYTQW010000128.1:0-8746 GCA_043746535.1 Rhodospirillales bacterium | reverse complement strand
GGGCCGTAGAAGGCGTTGAAGCGGAAATCCCGCACCGCGTCGCGCTCGGGATAGGTTGGCGCCAGCGTCGTGCCGCTGAACAGCGCCGCCTGCACGCGGTCGTTCCAGCGCGAGACGGCGCCCAGGGCCGACTGCACGGCGTCGCTGTCGCTGATGTCGCAGCCGGTCAGCATGGTCAGCGCGCCGAGGCTCAGGCCGCCGCGCAGCAACCGCCGGCGGGCGACGAGGCGCGCGAGATCGCTCATCCGTGCTCTCCGTGCGCCGGGGCGGACGCCTCGCCCGTCACCATCGCCACCAGGGTCTTGGGCACCAGGGCGACCAGGGCGACGTGGATCGCCATGAAGCCGACGATGGACGCCATGAAGAAGAAGTGGACGATGCGGGCGATATCGAAGCCGCCGAACAGGAAGGCGAGCGGGTAGAGTTGCACCGGCTTCCAGATCGCCAGCCCGGTCAGGAACATCATCGCCACGGCGAACAGCACGCCCCAGTAGAACACCCGCTGCACCATGTTGTACTCGCCGAGCCGGTGGCCGAGCCTGAAGGTGGCGGCGGCGGTGAAGTCGCGCAGGAAGGCGCGCGGCGAGACCGGCAGCAGGTCGCGGGTCAGGTGCCGGGTCGCCGCCGAGTGGATCACGTACAGCAGGAAGCCGAACAGCAGCAGCCACATGCCGGCGAAGTGCCAGGCGATGGCGCTGGCGGTGCCGCTCTCGTTGTGCTGCGCGTAGGAGGCGTCGGGATTGCCGCCCAGCGTGGCCCAGAGCGGGAACTCGAACGGCAGGATCGGCACGTCGTTGTAGATGCGCCAGCCGCTGCCGAGCATGATGACGATGGCCAGCACCAGCGACCAGTGCGCCAGCCGGCGCAGCAGCGGGTGGCGCTGCACGTCGCGCGGCGCGGCTGCGATGGCGGGCGTCGGCACGGTGGCGCTCATGGCTCCTCCAGGCCGGCGGCGTGCAGCGTGGCGGCGGCGACCGGGGTTTTCAGGAAATCGACGAAGGCCGCGGCGTTGCGGCTGAGGACGTTCTTCGTAATGGCGGCGCTGTAGACCAGCGGCGTCGCGGCGTCGCCGGGAATGCCGCCGGCCACGGTCAGCGTGGGATCGGCCAGCGCGTCGCTGCGCGGCAGCACGCCGAGCGTGGCCTCCCAGTTCGACAGCATGAAGGCGACGCCGGGACCGTCGATGGCGCCGACCACGCGCATGGCGGGGAGCGTCCAGCCCAGACGCGCCAGCAGCGCCGGCCCATCGACGCTGGTCGGCGCGGTCGGGTCGATCACCGCCAGAGCGCCGGACGCGCCGAGCCGCCCAGCCAGCCCGGCGGCCGAGACCGGCGCCTCGCCCGGAGCCACGTTGCGCCCCGCCAGCACCAGCGGGTCGCGCCAGGCGCCGGTGCGCGTCGCTGGGTCGATCAGCCGCGCCGCCGCCGCGCGGTCCATCTGCGGCGCCAGCGTCACCAGCACGTCGGTGCGGGTGCCGCGCGCGATCAGGGCGAGCAACTGGTCGCTGGCGACGCAGAACACCCGGACCGGCACCCCGGTGCGCGCGCGGTATTCGCCGCCCACCGCCCGCAACGCCGCGCCGATGCTGGGATCGGCGTACACCACCACGTCGGGCGCGCCGATGAACCCGGCCCGCGCCGGGACCGCCGCGAGTACCAGGAAGCCAGCCGCAAGCCAGCGCATCCGCAACAGCCTCGTCGTTTGCGCCAATGGTGTCATGACCAGGGCTTCGCAGTCAGCCGGAATTGGTTACATCTGGATTGGAGGCAGATGCGGGAGCGGACCACGTGGCGGGCGATGACACCACCGATCTGCACGCGGGCGATCCCCACGCAAGCTGGTCGGCGCTGATGGCGTCGGCCCAGGACGGCGACGGCGCCGCCTATTCCCGGCTGCTGCACGAGGTCACGCCGTTCATCCGCGCGCTCGGCCGGCGGCGGCGGCTGGCGCCGGCGGAATGCGAGGACCTGACCCAGGACGTGCTGCTGACCGTGCACCGGGTGCGCCATACCTACGATCCGGCGCGGCCGTTCGTGGCGTGGCTGGTGGCGATCACGCAACGGCGGATGATCGACCTGTACCGCCGTGACAGCCGCATCCGGGCACGGGAGGAGGCGTTGCCGGAATTGCTGGAAACCTTTGCCGCCCCTGAAGCGAAAGACGAGCTGGATGTCATGGAGCAGGCGGCATGGCTGCGGCGGGCGATCGCCGACCTGCCGCCCCGCCAAAGGGAGGCGCTGCAACTGGTCAAGCTGGGAGAGTTGTCGTTGGCGGACGCATCGGCGCGCACCGGGCAGTCGCCGGGCGCCATCAAGGTCAACGTCCACCGCGCCATCAAGGCGTTGCGCGCCGTGCTGGTGCGGTCATGAGCGGGGCCGCGGACCGCCTGCCCACCGAGGCGCTGATCGCGCGACTCGCCCGCGACGCTGGCCCGGTGCGCCGGTTGTGGCGGCCCTGGGCGCGCAGCATGGTCTGGTTCGCGGTCGTGGCGATCCTTGGGGGCCTGGTCGCGACCCAGGCCGACCTGCCGGCGGCGGCGGCGCGGGTGCTGGCGTTTCCCGACATGTGGCTGGCGGTGGCGGGGTCCGTGCTGACCGCCATGCTGGCGGGCGTGGCGGCGGTGATGCTGAGCCTGCCCGACCGCTCCGGGCGCTGGGCGTGGCTGCCATGGCCGGGCGTGGCGCTGTGGCTGGGCGCCAGCGGGCTGGGTTGCCTGCGTTACGACGTGATCGCCACCCTGCATCCGGCCTCGATGCAGGACGCCATGCGCGACTGCCTGCCGTTCATCCTGAAGCTGTCGGCGGTGTTGGCCGTCCCGCTCGGCATCCTGCTGTGGCGGGCGCGGCCGCTGCGGCCGGGGCTGGTGTGCTCGATGGGCGGGCTTGCGGTCGCGGCGGCGGCGGCCTCGTTGCTGTGGCTGGTGCATCCGTTCGACGCCAGCGCCATTGACCTGCTGGTCCATGCCGGCGCGGTGCTGCTGGTGGTGCTGGCGTGCCGGCTGGCCGCCGCTATCCCAGGTCGGCGAGCACCACCCTGACGGTCCGCGCGGCGACTTCGACCGGGCCGCCATAACCCGACCCGTCCGGCGGCGTCACCGTGATCGCCGCATGGCCACGGTGCAGGATCAGCAATGCCCGGTCGCCGGCCACGCTCAGCGACAGGATCAGCGTCGGCGCGTCCGGCCACGCCCAGTCCTCCGGCGTCATCGCGCCGCCGTCGGGCCGCAGCCATGCGACGTCCGCCGGCGTGCCGCAGCCGTCGAGGAAGCGGTCGTCATGCAGCGCCGGGTGCGCCAGCCGCAGCCGGACCAGCGCCGCCGTGGCGGCCAGCAAGGCCGGATCGCCAGCCGCCCAGTCCAGCCACGCCACCGCGTTGTCCTGCGCGTAGGCGTTGTTGTTGCCGCGCTGGCTGTGACCGAACTCCGATCCCATCGCCAGCATCGGCGTGCCGCGCGACAGGATCAGCGTGGCCAGCAGCGCGGCCTGATCGCGCAACCGCGCCGCGAGCACGGCGGGGTCGGCGGTGGCGCCCTCGACGCTGTTGTTCCAACTGTGGTTGTCGTCGCTGCCGTCGCGGTTGCCCTCGCCGTTGGCCGCGTTATGCTTGCCCGCGTGGCTGACCAGGTCGGCCAGGGTGAAGCCGTCATGCGCCACCACGAAGTTGACCGAGCGCGATGGGCGGCGACGGCTGGCGAACAGGTCGGGCGAGCCGGCGATGCGGGTGGCGAGCGCCCCCAGCATGCCCGCATCGCCACGCCAGAACCGGCGCACGTCGTCGCGGAAGCGGTCGTTCCACTCGCCCCAGCCGCCGGGGAACCGACCGAGCTGGTAGCCGCCCCAGCCGACATCCCACGGCTCGCTGATGAGCTTGAGGCCACGCAGCGCAGGGTCCTGCGAGATCGCCGTCAGCAGCGGCGCTGCGGGGTCGAAACCGTCGTCGCGGCGGCCGAGCGTGGTGCCGAGGTCGAAGCGGAAGCCGTGCACGCCGCCATGCACCGCCCAGGCCCGCAGCGCGTCCATCGCCATCCGCGTCACCGCCGGCCGGTCCAGCGCCAGCGTGTTGCCGCAGCCGGTGTCGTTGCCATAGAACCGCCGGTCGGGCGCCAGGCGGTAGTAGCCGGCATTGTCCAGCCCGCGCTGCGAGAGCGTCGGCCCCAACTCGTCGCCCTCGCCGGTGTGGTTCAGCACCATGTCGACGATGGTCTCGATCCCCGCCGCCGCCAGCGCCGCCACCGCCGCGCGCACCTCCGCCCAGCCGCCCGGCGCCAGCAGCGGATCCGGCGCCATGAACGCGACCGTGTTGTAGCCCCAGTGGTTGCGCAGGCCGAGGGCGGCGAGGTGGCGCTCCTCGATCCAGGCGGCTGGCGGCAATATCTCCACCGCCGTGATGCCGAGCGCGGCCAGATGGGCGATCGCGGCCGGGTGCGCCATGCCGGCGAAGGTGCCGCGAATGCCCGCCGGCACCTGCGGGTGCAGCATGGTGAAGCCGCGCACATGCATCTCGTAGATCACCGTGCGCGCCCACGCGACGTTCGGCCGTGGCACCGGCGTGGCCTCGGGCGGCGCCGTCACCACCGCCTTCGGCATGTGCGGCCCGCTGTCGCCGTCGTCGCGCGCGAGGTCGTTGCCGCCCCGATGGCCGAACATCGACGGGTGCAGCGCCGGCTTGCGGTCGAGCGCCAGCGCGTGCGGATCGATCAGCAGCTTCTGCACGTTGAAGCGGTGGCCGGCTTCAGGCTCCCACGGCCCCTCGGCGCGCAGGCCGTAGCGGTCGCCGGCGACCACGCCCGGAATATGGCCGTGCCACACGTCGCCGGTGCGCCCGCGCAGCGCCACGCGGGCGGTCTCGCGGTCGTGCGCGTCGAAGGCGCAGAACAGGATGGCGGTGGCGTGGGCGGAGAACACCGCGACGTTGACCCCATCTCCCGTCAGGCTCACGCCCAGCGGTTCGGCCAGGCCCTCGGCGGTCATGCCGCTCCGGTCAGGCTGCGAAACAGGGCCGCGTATTGCCGCGCCGGCCCGGCCCAGGACACGTCGGCCGCCATGCCGTTGCGCTGGATCGCCCGCCACGCGGCGGGGTCGGCATGCAGCGCCGCGGTGCGCTCGATGGCGGCGGTCAGGGCGACGGCGGTCACCGGGGAGAACTGGATGCCGGTGGCGACCCCCCTCGCCATCGCCGCCGCGTTGGCGTCGATCACCGTGTCGGCCAGCCCGCCGACCCGCGCCACCACCGGCACGGCGCCGTAGCGGAGCGCGCAAAGCTGGGTCAGCCCGCACGGCTCGAACCGCGACGGCACCAGCAGCGCGTCGACGCCGCCTTGCAGCAGGTGCGCCAACCGCTCGTCATAGCCGATGAAACAGGCGACGCGGCCCGGATTGGCGGCGACGGCGGCGCGGAACCCGGCCTCGATCACCGGATCGCCGTTGCCCAGCAGGGCCAGTTGCGCGCCGGTGGCCAGCAGCGCCGGCAACGCCTCCAGCAGCAGGTCCAGCCCCTTCTGCCCGGTCAGCCGGCTGATCACGCCGAACAGCAGCGCGGAGGGTTCGGCATCCAGCCCCATGCGGGCCTGCAACGCCGCGCGCGACAGGGCGCGGGGGGAGGGATCGGCCGCGTCGTAGGGTGCCGCGAGTGCGGCGTCGTGCGCCGGGTTCCAGATCGCGGTGTCGATGCCGTTGAGGATGCCGCGCAGCCGGTCGCCGCGCGCGCGCAGCAGGCCGTCGAAGCCCATGCCCGCCTCTGGCCCGCGTATCTCCACCGCGTAGGTGGGCGAGACGGTGGTGATGGCGTCGGCGAAGTGCAGCCCGGCCTTCAGGAAGCTGATCTGGCCGTAGTACTCCACGCCCTGGATGCTGTAGGCGACCAGCGGCAGCCCGAACCTGGCGAGTTCGCCGGCCGGGAATAGGCCGGGGAACGAGAGGTTGTGGATGGTCAGCACGCAAGGCGGCGCCCGGCGGCCGCCATAGGCGAGGTAGGCCGGCAGCAGCCCGGCCTGCCAGTCATGCGCGTGGACCACATCCGGCCGAAACCCGGGCAGCAGCTTGGTGGCGAGCCGCGCGCCCACCTGCGACAGCGCCGCGAAGCGCAGCCCGTTATCCGGCCAGTCGCGCCCGTCGCCGTCCAGGTAGGGGTTGCCCGACCGGGCGTACAGGTGCGGCGCGTCGAGCACGAACACGTCCAGGCCGCCCGCGTGCCCCGACAGCAGCCGCGCCGGGCCGTCGGCCAGGGTGACACAGTCCTGGCCGGTGAACTCGTGCACGATGGCGGCGTCGTCGAGTGCGGCCATGACGCCGGGATAGCCGGGCACCAGGGTCCGCACCGCGACGCCCTCGGCGGCGAGCGCCCCCGGCAACGCGCCGGCGACATCGGCCAGCCCGCCGGTCTTGACCAGCGGGTACAGCTCGGAGGCGACCGCGAGGACGTGCAACGGCATCCGGGTCAGCCCGCCAGCCGGTCGATCATGCCCTGCGTGATCAGGCAGACTCCAGCGGCGGTGCGGCGGAACCGGCTGGCGTCCAGGTCGGGGTCCTGTCCCACCACCAGTCCGGGCGGGATGCGCACGCCACGGTCGACCACCACCTTGGTCAGCTCGGCATGGCGGCCGATGTCGACGCCCGGCAGCACCACCGCCTGATCGACGCGACTGTACGAGTGCGCCCGCACGCTGGTGAACAGCAACGACTGGCGGATGGCCGCCCCCGAGACGATGCAGCCGCCCGACACCAGCGAGGACACCGCCGAGCCGCGCCGGCCACCCTCGTCATGGATGAACTTGGCCGGCGGCGTCACCTCGCCATAGGTCCAGATCGGCCAGTCGCGGTCGTACAGGTCCAGGCCGGGGACGAAGTCCGTGAGATCGATGTTGGCGGACCAGTAAGCGTCGACGGTGCCCACGTCGCGCCAGTACGAGGTCGTCTCCTGCGCCGAGCGCACGCACGACTTGGAGAAGTGATGCGCCACGGCACGCCCCGCCGCCACCAGCTTGGGGATGATGTCACGGCCGAAATCATGGGCAGAGGCCGGGTCGGCGGCGTCCTCGCGCAGCAGCTCGAACATCAATTTGGTGTCGAACACGTAGATGCCCATGCTGGCCAGCGCCACGTCCGGCTTGCCGATCATGTGCGGCGGCTGCGCGGGCTTCTCCAGGAACGAGACGATGCGGTCCTGCGCGTCCACGTCCATCACGCCGAACGCCGAGGCGTCGGCCAGCGGCACCTCCAGGCAGCCGACGGTCACGTCCGCGCCGCTGTCGACATGCTGTTGCAGCATCTGCTCGTAGTCCATCTTGTAGATATGGTCGCCGGCCAGGATCACCATGTATTTCGGGTCGGACCCCTCGATGATGTCGATGTTCTGGTACACCGCGTCGGCGGTGCCCAGGTACCACATCTCCTCCGACACGCGCTGGCTGGCCGGCAGGATGTCGAAGCTCTCGTTGCGCTCCGGGCGAAAGAAGTTCCAGCCGCGTTGCAGGTGGCGGATCAGGCTGTGCGCCTTGTACTGGGTGGCGACGGCGATGCGGCGGATGCCGGAGTTCATCGCGTTCGACAGCGCGAAGTCGATGATGCGGCTCTTGCCGCCAAAATACACGGCCGGCTTGGCGCGGATGTCGGTCAGCTCCATCAGCCGCGAGCCGCGTCCCCCGGCCAGCACATAGGCCATCGCGTGACGCGCCAGCGGCGCCGCCCCGGCTGCGGCGCCCGGCAGTTTGTTCGCTCCCGACATGACATCCTCCGAATGTTGTTCTTGTCGGCGACAACAGCAGACCATGCGCCCCGTGGGAAGTCACCGCCCTGGCGCGCGCCCCGCTTTTGCGCGCACGCGGGCCTAACCCGTCACCGGAACGTGCCAGATCTCGCGGGCATACTCGCCGATGGTGCGATCCGACGAGAAGAAGCCCATGCCGGCGGTGTTCAGCACGCTGGACCGCCACCATTTCGACGGCTCCCGCCAGACCGCGCCCACCTGGCGCTGGGTCGCCGAGTAGCTGTCGAAATCGGCCGTCACCAGGAAATAGTCATGGTGGCGCAGCGCGTCGACCAGGTCCTTGTAGCGGTTCACGTCGCCCGGCGAGAACACGCCGCTGTCGATCGCCTCCAGCACCTCGCGCAGCATGTCGGAGCGGGCGATGGTCTCGGTGGCGTCGATGCCGTTGTGGCGGCGGGCGGCGACCTGCTCGGTGGTCAGGCCGAAGATGAAGATGTTGTCGGCCCCGACCCGGTCGTGGATCTCGACATTGGCGCCGTCCATGGTGCCGATGGTGAGCGCGCCGTTCAGCGCCAGCTTCATGTTGCCGGTGCCCGACGCCTCCATGCCGGCGGTCGAGATCTGCTCCGACAGGTCGGCGGCCGGCACGATCATCTCGGCCAGGGAGACGTTGTAGTTCGGCAGGAACACCACCTTCAGCAGGCCGCGCAGGGTCGGGTCGTTGTTGACCATGCGCGCCACGTCATGCGTCAGCTTGATGATCTGCTTGGCGCGATGATAGCTGGCCGCCGCCTTGCCGGCGAAGATCTTCACCCGCGGCGTCCACTCGCGCATCGGCTGGGCGCGCATGTTGTCGTACAGCGCCACCGTTTCCAGCACGTTGAGCAACTGCCGCTTGTATTCGTGGATGCGCTTGATCTGCACGTCGAACAGCGCGTCCGGATCGACCTTGATGTCCATGCGGTCGGCGATCAGGCGGGCCAGCGCCACCTTGTTCTCGCGCTTGATCGCGCGCAGCCGGTCATGGGTGGCGCTGTCGTCG
>JAYTQW010000127.1:0-7721 GCA_043746535.1 Rhodospirillales bacterium | reverse complement strand
CAGCCCCAGCTCATCGGCCGCCTTGCGGAAACTGCGATGCGCCGCGATGGCGAGGAAGGCGGTCAGGTCGTTGAGGGTCGGTTGAGGCATTGCTGGCTCATTTTCATGAAGTCATGCCAGATCGACGATGTAGTCGCAGGAGTGGCCGTGGTCCACCTCTGGGCACGGACGCTGCTTCCCCGTCCCTGGAGGACTTGCCATGTCGAAGACCTGGTTCATCACCGGCACCTCGGCCGGTTTCGGCCGCGTGCTGACGGAGGCGTTGCTGGCGCGCGGCGACCGCGTGGCGGCGACGCTGCGCCGGACGGACGTCTTGGACGACCTGAAGGCGTCCTCCGGCAGCCGCCTCTGGGTGGCGCCGCTCGATGTCACGGACACCGCGTCCGTGCGCGCGGTGGTGGGCCGCGCCTTCCGCGAACTGGGCCGCATCGACGTGATCGTCAGCAACGCGGCGTACGGCCTGTTCGGCGCGGCGGAGGAGTTGAGCGACGCGCAGATCCGCCACCAGATCGACACCAACCTGATCGGCTCGATCCAGGTCATCCGCGCGGCGTTGCCGCATCTGCGGGCACAAGGCGGCGGGCGCGTCCTGCAGATGTCATCGGAGGGCGGCCAGATCGCCTATCCCAACTTCAGCCTGTATCACGCGACGAAATGGGCGATCGAGGGCTTCGTCGAGGCGGTGGCGCAGGAGGTGGCGCCGTTCGGGATCGAGTTCACCCTGGTCGAACCCGGCCCGACCCGCACCAAATTCGGCGCCGGGCTGGTCAGCCCGCCGCCAATGGCGGTCTATGACGATACGCCAGCCGGCGAGGTGCGCCGCGCAATCGCCGGCGGCGCGTTCCCGATCAACGGCGATCCGGTCAAGATGGTGGCGGCGATGCTAAGCTCGGTTGAACGCAGCCCGGCGCCGCGCCGGCTGCTGCTGGGCAGCGACTCTTTCGCCCGCGTCCGCGCGGCCCTGGTGGAGCGGCTGGCGGCGCTGGATGCCCAGAGGGAAGTCGCCCTCTCGACCGAGATGGACGGATCATAGGCCCAGTTCGCGTCGCGCCGACCGGGAGAGCTTGGCGGCGACGATCGCGTGGGCCTGGGTGACGTAGGCGATCAGGTCGGCGTCACCCAGCGCGTCGTGGCGCAGCAGCTCGACCCATTTCGCCCGTTGCAGGTAGGGCGCGGGCCGTGCCACGCCGTGTTCGACCAGCAGCTCGAACGCCATCGGCGAGGCTTTGAACGCATACAACGGCTGCTCCTGCCCGAGCCTGCCGGCCGCCGCGAACATGCGGCCGCCGACGCAGTAAACTCGCCAGTCGCCGAACTTCACGTCGAGCACAGCGCCGGGCAACGCCAGCAGGAATCGATGGAAGCTGTCATTGAGCATCGACCGCGCACCTCCCGTGTCGAACGACAGGGTATGTCGCGCCACCCGCGCGGCGTATAGGTGCCCTCCGCCACCGGAGCGTCCCCGTGCCCGCTTTCCTGTCCGTCCGCCACGCTTTGCTGGCACTCGCCATCGTGGCGGTGTGGGGCACCAACTTCGTCGTGATCCGGTTCGGCCTGAACCAGTTCCCGCCGCTCCTGTTCGCCGCCCTGCGGTTCACATTCGCCGCCCTGCCGATGACACTGTTCCTGCCACGGCCAAAAGTGCGGCTGGCCAACCTCGCGGCCTATGGGGTCATCACCGGCGCCGGGCAGTTCGGGCTGCTGTTCCTGGCGATGCAGGGCCATATCTCGCCCGGTCTCGCGTCGCTGGTGATCCAGACCCAGGTGTTCTTCACCATCGGCCTGTCGGTCTATCGCACCGGGGAACGGCTGCTTGCATACCAGTTGGCCGCCCTGCTGCTGGCCGTCGCCGGGATCGTGGTGATCGGCGCCCACGCCGATGCGTCGGCGACACCGCTGGGTCTGGGGCTGGTGTTGCTGGCGGCGATGTCCTGGTCCGGCGGCAACATCATCGCCCGCGAGGGCCGCGCCGCCAACATGGTGGCCTACGTGGTGTGGGCGAGCCTGTTCTCGGCGCCGCCACTGTTTGCCCTGTCCTGGCTGTTCGAGGGCCGGGCCGCCATGGCGGGCGCCCTGCTCCACGCCGACGCGAACGGCTGGGCCTGCGTGCTGTGGCAGACTGTCGGCAACACGCTGTTCGGCTTTGCCGGCTGGGCCTGGCTGCTGGCGCGCTACCCCGCCGCCACGGTCAGCCCGATGGCGTTGCTGGTGCCGGTGTTCGGCATGGCCACCTCCGCTTGGTTGCTGGGCGAGGCGTTGCCAGCGTGGAAACTGCTCGCCGCCTGCCTGGTCATCGGCGGCATGGTGGTCGGCACCGCCTACCCGCGCTGGCGTGCGGCGCGGGAGGCGTAGGGGCGCGGCCTCAGTGCGGTATCATCCAGGGCACCAGATATTGCTGCACGACGACGAGGATGCCGAGCAATAGGGTCAGCACGATGCTGTGCTTGAAGGTGCGCGCGAACACCAAGCCTTCCTGGCCCTTGAGATCGGTCACCGACACGCCGGTGGCGATATTCTGCGGCGAGATCATCTTGCCCATCACGCCGCCGGACGAGTTGGTGGCCGCGATCAGCACCGGGTTCAGGCCGAGCTGGTTGGCCGCGACCACCTGCAAATTGCCGAACAGGGCGTTGCCGGAGGTGTCGCTGCCGGACAGGAACACCGCCAGCCAGCCCAGGAACGCCGACAGCAGCGGGAACAGCGCGCCGACCGAGGCGACGCCCAGGCCCAATGTGTAGTTCAGCCCCGAGTAGTTCATCAGGTAGGCGAGGCCGACGATCAACGCCACGGTCAGGATGGCGATGCGGCTCTGCCTCCAGGTGGCGCCGATCGCGACCAGGAAGCGGGTAGGCCCCACGCCGACGACCGCCGCAGTCAAAATGGCCGAAAGCAGGATCGCGGTGCCGGTCGCCAGCGGCTGGAACACGTAGCTGGCGGCATAGGGCTTGTTGTACAGCGTGATGAAGACCTGGTTGTTCAGGCCGGGCCAGGGCAGCGTTCGCTGGCCGATCGCAAACACCTTGAGATGCGTCCAGACGATCACGATTGCGGACACCATGACCCACGGAATCCAGCCCTGCCATCCGGGGATCGCCGGCAGGCCGCGCGCGACGTCCGCGCCGACGGCGGCCGGCAACTGGATCGGAACGGGGCGGCGGTTGATCTGGAACGCCGGGTCCGGGGCGGGCTTCCAGGCCTGTAGGAACAGCAGGGTCACAATCAGCGCGGTCAGCGAAGACAGCACGTCGGTCAGCGCGTAGTCGAGGAAGTTAGACGAGACAAACTGCGCGCCCGCGAAGCTGCCGCCGGCGACCAGCAGCACCGGCCACAACGCCCGCACCGAGCGCATGCCGCCGTAGATGGCCATGACGTAGAACGGCAGCAGCATGGCGATGAACGGCAACTGCCGTCCGATCATCGCCCCCAGCGTGACCGGCGACAGGCCGGTGACTTGGCCCAGCACGGTGACCGGGGCGCCCAACGCGCCGAACGCCACCGGGGCGGTGTTGAAGATGAGCGTGAACGTCAGCGCCTCCAGCGGCGGGAAGCCGACCAGGATCAGCAGCGCGCTGGTGATCGCGACCGGGGTGCCGAACCCGGCGACACCCTCCAGCAGGCAGCCGAAGCAGAAGCCGATCACCACCAGCACGATGCGGCGGTCATCGGGCAGGTGCTCCAGGATCCAGTCGCGGAAGGCGTCGAAGCGGCCTGACGCAACGGCGATGTTGTAGAGTAGCAGGGCGTTGAACACGATCCACATCACCGGCCAGAGGGCGAACGCCATGCCCGCGGCCACGCTGTCCAGGGCAAGGCCGACCGGGAACCGCCAGGACACGGTGGCGATGATGAACGCCACCACCAGGCCGCCGAGCGAAGATTGCCACGCCGGACGGCGCAGCACGCCGAGCATGACCAGGACGGTCGCCACCGGCAACGCCGCGACCAGGAACGACAACGGCAGGCTTCCGGCAATCGGCGTCAGCAGTTGATGGAACATTCTTTCCCCCAGGAGTTTCTTGTTTGGCAGCCAGGCTCAGGCAGAAAGCTCAGTCGGGCAGGGCGCGTGGCCGGGGGCCGCCGGTGGCCCAGTCGAGCAACAGGGCGGTATGGACGACCGGGATGGCGGTGCCCGAGCCGATCTGAGTGAGGCAGCCGATGTTGCCGGCGGCGATCAGGTCGGGCCGGGTGCGGGCGATGTTGGCCAGCTTGCGGTCGCGGAGCTGGGTCGCGATCTCCGGTTGCAGCAGGTTGTAGGTGCCGGCCGAGCCGCAGCACAGATGGCCCTCCGGCACGTCGACCACGTCGAATCCCGCCGCCGCCAGCAGCCGCTTCGGCTGCTGCGTCACCCGCTGGCCGTGTTGCAGCGAACAGGCGCTGTGATAGGCGACGCGCTGCCCGGTGGCGACGACCGGCGGGCGCAGGCCGATCTCGGCCATCAGCTCGCTGATGTCGCGCGCGAGCGCCGAGACCGCCGCCGCAGGTGCCGCCAGGGCCGCGTCCTCGCGGAACATGTAGCCGTAATCCTTGATCGTGGTGCCGCAGCCCGACGTGTTGACGACGATGGCGTCCAGCCCGTCTCCCGCGATCTCGCGGCCCCACGCGGCGATATTGGCGCGGGCGTACCCATGCCCGCCCTGGCCCAGGTGATGGGTCAGCGCGCCGCAGCAGCCGGCGCCGCGCGCCACCACCACCTCGCAGCCATGCCGGGTCAGCAGGCGGATGGTGGCCTCGTTGATCTCCGGCGCCAGCACCCGCTGCGCGCAGCCGTTCAGCAACGCCACGCGCCGGGTGCGCACGCCCTGCGCCGGGAACACCTGCGGCCGGTCGACCGGGCTGGCGGGCGCCAGCCGGGCCGGCGCCAGCGCCAGCAGCACCCGCAACCGCTCCGGCAGCAGGCGCGCGAACGGGCGGCCCAGCCGGGCACCCTGCAACGCCAGCCGGAACAGGCCCGGTCGCGGCAGCACCGCGCCGAGCAGCCGCCGCAGCGCCCGCTGCGGCCACGGGCGCACATAGGTCGCCTCGATATGCGCGCGCGCATGGTCGACCAGGTGCATGTAGTTCACGCCGGACGGGCAGGTGGTCATGCACGACAGGCACGACAGGCAGCGGTCGATATGCTTGACCACCTTCTCGGTGGCCGGGCGGTCATTCTCCAGCATGTCCTTGATCAGGTAGATGCGCCCGCGCGGGCTGTCCAACTCGTCGCCCAGCAGCGCGTAGGTCGGGCAAGTGGCGGTGCAGAAGCCGCAATGCACACAGGCGCGCAGTATCTTCTCGGACTCGCGCGTGTCCGGGTCGGCCAGTTGCGCCAGGGTGAAGTTGGTCTGCATGGCGTTATTGCCCTTCTCGCATACGGCCTGGGTTGAGAATGCCGCGCGGGTCGAAACTGTCCTTCACGCGCCGGCTCAGCGCGGCCAGCGGGCCGGCTTCAGGCTCGAACACCGCCACCGCGGCGCGCACCGGGTCGGGTGCGACGACCAGCGTCGCGTGGCCGCCCGTCACGCGCACCGCCGCCCGGACCACTGCGGCCCCCGCATCGGCGCCAGCCTCGGCGGCATCGAGGCACAGCCACATCAGGCCGCCGCCCCAGTCGTAGAATGCCTCGGCAGACGCGAAGCGGGCTTGCACCGCGCGCAGCACGGCGGGGGCCGCCGAGGGCGTCGGGCACACGCGCCAGACCAGGGCGGCGCCGGCTGCGAGCAACGGCCGGACGGCGCCGATCTCCCGCCATAGCCGCGCGCTCTCGGCACCCTCGATGCGGATCGCGGCACCCAGCAACGCCTCCAGCGCGTCGGCGCGGTAGCGCACGGACGGCGCCGGACCCTCCAGCCGCAACGCCGTGACGTGGCCATGGCCGCGCGCCACGCCGGAGCGCGCGGCGACGGCGTCGGGCAGGTGGGCCACGCCGGACACCTCGTGCGGCGTGTTCAGCGCCTGCGCCATCAGCGCCACGGCGGCGTCGTCGTACAGGCCGGACAACAGCAGGGTGCAGGCCGTCTCCGGGCGCGGCAGCACGCGGACCGATACCTCGGTCAGCACCGACAGCGTGCCGTAAGCGCCAGCCTGCAACTTGCACATGTCGTAGCCGGTGACGTTCTTGACCACGCGCCCGCCGGCCTTCCACGCCTCGCCGCGCCCATTGACGGCGGCAAAGCCCAGGAAGTGGTCGCGCGCGGCACCCGCCCGGACGCGGCGCGGCCCGGCGATGTTGCAGGCCAGCACGCCGCCGAGCGTGGGCTCGCCCTCGCACCCCAGCAGGCCGCGCCAGTCCGGCGGCTCGAACGCCAGCATCTGCCGCTCGCCCGCCAGCAACGCCTCCACCTCCGCCATCGGTGTGCCCGGACGCGCGGTCAGCACCAGTTCGGACGGCTCGTAGTCGACCACGCCCGCCAGCAGCGACACGTCCAGCGTGTGCGCCGCCTGCACCGGGCGGCCAAGCGCCCGCTTGCTGCCGCCGGCCACGATGTCGAGCGGCTCGCCCTCGGCCACCGCCCAGGCCACCACGCCTGCCGCTTCCACGGCGTCGGCCGGCTTGAACATGGTCACCGGAACACCGTCATCGGAAACGCGTCATCAGAAACGCGGCAGTTCGGGAAAGCGGGTCTGGCCGGCATGGACGTGGACCCGCCCCAGTTCGGCGCAGCGGCACAGTTGCGGGAACACCTTGCCGGGGTTGAGCAGGCCCTCGCCGTCGAACGCGCACTTCAACCGCATCTGCTGGTCCAGATCGGTCGCGTTGAACATGCTGCCCATCAGGTCGCGCTTTTCCACGCCGACCCCGTGCTCCCCGGTCAGCACGCCGCCGACCTCCACGCACAGGCGCAGGATGTCGTTGCCGAACTCCTCCGCCCGCTCCAGCTCGCCCGGCACGTTGGCGTCGTACATGATCAGCGGGTGCAGGTTGCCGTCGCCGGCATGGAACACGTTGGCGGCGCGCAGCCCGTGCAGCGCCTCCATCTGCTTCATGCGCGCCAGCACCTCGCCCAGGCGGCGGCGCGGAATGGTGCCGTCCATGCAGTAGTAGTCGGGCGAGAGCCGCCCGATCGCCGGGAACGCCGCCTTGCGCCCGGCCCAGAACAGCAGCCGCTCCTCCTCCGACCGGCTGGCGCGCACGCTGCTGGCGCCGTGGCGCAGGGCGATGGCTTCGACCGCTGCAACCAAGTGGTCGACCTCGGCGGCGCAGCCGTCCAGCTCGACAATCAGCAAGGCCTCCGCTTCCAGCGGGTAGCCGGCATGGACGAACGCCTCCGCCGCCTCGGTCGCCAGCCGGTCCATCATCTCCATGCCGCCGGGGATGATGCCGGCCCCGATGATCGCCGCCACACTCTCGGCGGCCTGTTGCGTGCCGGGGAAGCCGATCAGCAACGCCCGCGCGCCGGGTGGCTTCGGCAGGACCCGCACCGTCACCTCGGTCACCACGCCAAGCAATCCTTCGGAGCCGACCATCACGCCGAGCAGGTCGTAGCCGGCGGCGTCCATGTGCTTGCCGCCCAGGCGCACCACCTCGCCCTCCATCGTCACCATCTCGATGCCGATGACGTTGTTGGTGGTCAGGCCGTATTTGAGGCAATGCACCCCGCCCGAGTTCTCGGCGACGTTGCCGCCGATGGTGCAGGCGATCTGGCTGGACGGGTCGGGCGCGTAGTAGAAGCCCTGGTCCTGCACGGCAGCGGTGATGCCGAGGTTGGTGACGCCGGGCTGCGCCACCACGCAGCGGTTGG
>JAYTQW010000126.1:0-8573 GCA_043746535.1 Rhodospirillales bacterium | reverse complement strand
AACAGGACGATCAGCACGAGTGCCGGGCGGATATGGGTCATGACGGCCTCCTCTCAGGCCAAGCCAAGGGCGGTGATGATCAGGTCGATCAGCTTGATGCCGACGAACGGGGCGACGAGGCCGCCCAGCCCATAGACCAGCAGGTTGCGGCGCAGCAGGGCGGCGGCGCCGATCGGGGTGAACTTCACGCCGCGCAGGGCCAGCGGCACCAATGCCACGATGATCAGCGCGTTGAAGATCACCGCCGACAGGATGGCGCTCTGCGGCGAATGCAGCCGCATGACGTTCATCGCCTGCAACTCGGGGTAGGTGGCGACGAAGATCGCCGGCAGGATGGCGAAGTATTTCGACACGTCGTTGGCGATGCTGAACGTGGTCAGCGAGCCGCGGGTGATCAGCAACTGCTTGCCGATCTCCACCACCTCGATCAGCTTGGTGGGGTCGCTGTCCAGGTCGACCATGTTGCCGGCCTCGCGCGCCGCCTGGGTGCCGGTCTGCATCGCGACGCCGACATCGGCCTGGGCCAGCGCGGGCGCGTCGTTGGTGCCGTCGCCGGCCATCGCCACCAGCCGCCCCTCGGCCTGGGCGTGGCGGATGTAGTCGAGCTTGTCCTGCGGCTTGGCCTCGGCCAGGAAGTCGTCCACGCCCGCCTCGGTGGCGATGGCGGCGGCGGTGATGCGGTTGTCGCCCGTCACCATGACGGTGCGGATGCCCATGCGGCGCAACGCCTCGAAGCGCACGCGGATGCCTGGCTTCACCACGTCCTTCAGCTCGATCACGCCCATCAGCCGGCCGTCGGCGGCGACCGCCAGCGGGGTCCCGCCGGAGCGGGCGATGCGGTCGACCGCCGCCGTGAACGCGGCCGGCGGAAAGCGGTCGCCGGTGTCGGCCAGCACGCTGTCGACGGCACCCTTGCGCCAGGCGTGCCCGCCCGCGTCCAGGCCGGACAGGCGGGTGTTGGCGGAGAACGGGATCACCACCGCGTCCTCCGGCTGGGCCGGCGCCACGTTGTAGCGGTCGCGGGCGAAGGCCAGGATCGAACGCCCCTCCGGCGTCTCGTCGCCCAGCGAGGCCAGTGCCGCCGCCAGCGCCACGTCCGCCTCGCTGGCGCCCGGAACCGGCGAGAAGCTGGCGGCCATGCGGTTGCCGAAGGTGATGGTGCCGGTCTTGTCCAGCAACAGCATGTCGACGTCGCCCGCCGCCTCCACCGCGCGGCCCGAGGTCGCCATGACGTTGAACCGCACCAGCCGGTCCATGCCGGCGATGCCGATGGCCGAGAGCAGGCCGCCGATGGTGGTCGGGATCAGCGTCACCAGCAGCGCCACCAGGATCGGCACGCTGACCAGCGCCCCGGAATAGGCGGCCAGGCCCTCCAGCGTCACCACCGCGATCAGGAAGATGATGGTGAGGCCGGCGAGCAGGATGTTCAGCGCGATCTCGTTCGGCGTCTTACGGCGTTCGGCGCCCTCGACCATCTTGATCATGCGGTCGAGGAAGGTGCTGCCGGCGGCTGCGGTGATGCGCACCACCAGCCAGTCGGAGACGACCTGGGTGCCGCCGGTGACGGCCGAGCGGTCGCCGCCAGCCTCGCGGATCACCGGGGCGCTCTCGCCGGTGATGGCGCTCTCGTTGACGCTGGCGACACCGTCGGCCACCTCGCCATCGGACGGGATCAGGTCGTTGACCTCCACCAGCACCAGGTCGCCGACGCGGAGTTGGCTGGATGGCACCTGCCGCGTGTTGCGACGGTCGCCCAGGCTGGCGATGACGCGCGCCATGGTGTCGGTGCGTGCCTTACGCAGGCTTTCCGCCCGCGCCCGGCCGCGGCCTTCGGCGACCGCCTCGGCGAAGGTCGCGAACAGCACGGTCAGCCACAGCCAGAAGGCGATGGCCAGCGAGAACCGCGCCGGCTCGCCGATGGCGAGGTAGCGCACCCCCAGCACGGTCACCAGGATCGCCACCACCTCGGTGACGAAGATGACCGGGTTGCGGATCAGCAGCGCGGGGTTGAGCTTCACGAACGAGTCGCGCAGGCCACGGCGGATGATCGCGCCGTCGAACAGGGCGATCGGGTCGGCTTTGGTGTCTGACATATCAGAATGTCTTTCCGGCCAGCATGAGGAAGTGTTCGGCGATCGGTCCGAGCGACAGCGCCGGCAGGAACTGCAAGCCGCCGAGGATCAGGATCACGCCCACCAGCAGGCCCATGAACAGGGCGCCGTGGGTGGGGAAGGTGCCAGCGCTCGGTTGCAGCTTAGGCTTCGCCGCCAGCGACCCGGCGATGGCCAGCACCGGGATCAGGAAGGCGAAGCGGCCCAGCAGCATGGCGATGCCAAGCCCGACATCGAGCCACATCGTATCGGCGCTGAGGCCGCCGAACGCGCTGCCGTTGTTGCCTGTGGCCGAGGTCCAGGCGTACAGCATCTCCGTCAGCCCATGCGGTCCTGCGTTGGCCAGCGAGGAGACCGCCTGCGGCGTCACCAGCGACAAGGCGGTGCCGCCCAGGATGCACAGCGGCAGGATCAGCACCGCCAGCATGGCGAGCTTGATCTCCTTCGCCTGCACCTTCTTGCCGAGGTATTCCGGTGTGCGCCCGACCATCAGGCCGGCGACGAACACCGCGAGCAGGGCGAACACGACGATGCCGTAGATGCCCGAGCCGACGCCGCCGGGCACCACTTCGCCCAACTGGATCATGAACAGCGGGATCAGGCCGCCGAGCGGGGTGTAGCTGTCGTGCATCGAGATGACGCTGCCGTTCGACGTGCCGGCGGTGAAGGTTGCCCACAGCGACGACAGCGGCACGCCGAAGCGGACCTCCTTGCCCTCCATGTTGCCCTGCGACGGGTCCAGGCCTGCGGCGATGTGCAGTGGGTTGCCGCCGGCCTCCGCCCAGTAGCAGACCGCCGAGGCGACGACCACGAACACCATCATGGTGATGAGCAGGGCGCGGCCCTGGCGGCTGTCCCCCACCAGGCGTCCGAACGTCACCGTCAGCGCCAGCGGAATGCCGACGATGGTCCACAGCTCCAGCAGGTTGGTCCAGGCGCTCGGGTTCTCGAACGGGTGCGCGGAGTTGGCGTTGAAGAAGCCGCCGCCATTGGTGCCGATCATCTTGATCGCCTCCTGGAAGGCGACCGGGCCGAGTGCCACGCTGCCTTTCACACCCTCCAGGCTGGTCATGTCGGCGTAGCCCGCGAAGGTCTGCGGCACGCCGAAATACATCAGCACCACGGTCACGACCAGGACCAGCGGCAGCAGGATGTACAGGGTCATCCGGGTCAGATCGACCCAGAAGTTGCCAAGCTCGGTGATCGAGCCTTGCGCGAACGCCCGCGCCACGGCGGCGGCGGCGGCGATGCCGGTGGCGGCGGAGAGGAAGTTGTGCACGGTCAGGCCGAACATCTGGCTGCCGTACGACAGCGTCTGCTCGCCGCCATAGGCCTGCCAGTTGGTGTTGGTGACGAAGCTCATCGCCGTGTTGAAGGCCAGCCGCGGCGACAGGCCGGTCATCGCCTGCGGGTTGAACGGCAGGTAGAACTGCAACCGCAGCATCGCGTAGAGCAGGCCGAAATGCAGCGCGTTCAGCACGATCAATGCCACCGCGTAGCTTTTCCAGGTCATGCCCCGCCTGGGATCGACGCCGGCCAGCGCATAAAAGCCGCGCTCGACCGGGCCGAGCACGGGTGTCAGGACGTTGCGTTCACCCTGCAGAACCTGGGCGATGAACACGCCCAGCGGCTTGGCCGTCAGCAGGCCGAGCACGATCACCAGCGCGATCTGCGCCCATCCGATGAGTGTCATGATGATGCCCTAGAAGTCTTCGGGCCGGACAAGCGCCCAGACCAGATAGACCAGCAGCCCGGCGGAGACGACCGCCCCGAGGATAAGATCGAACATGGGGCTAGATCCGCTCGCACAGTTCGGCGTAGGCGGCCATCGACCAGATGCCGCCTATGCCGAGTGCCAGCATCAGGATGTCGTACAATGGCGCTGCGCCTCCTGCGCGTTCAATGTCACGCTGTGGAGCTACACCCGATGCGCATAAAGGAACGATGACGCGTGACGGCAGGCAATATAAAGGCGGTATAAAGACCGCCGCCGAAGTCTTCAGTGCGGATGGTTGCGCATTGCCGAAAGCGGCAGGCTGGGCACTTGCCTTCCGCAAATACTCATTGAAAAAGCTTGTCTCGAACTGGTGTTCCGGCCCGGCACATTCGCAAAAGATATCCCTGGCGACCTGGGCATGGCCGCTGCCGTAGGACAGCACCCGCCATGCAGCAGCGAGGCGACCGCGTCGGTCAGGGTGTAGTCGCGGCGGAACCCGGTGGCGCCGACCAGCCGGTCGGTGTCGGCCACCATCGATTGTGGCTCGCCGGCGCCAGGCTTGCGGGCGCCGAGCTGGAACAGCCCGCCGGCGTCGCACAGGGCTTCCACCGTCCGGGCCAGCACGGACAGGCTGGTGCCGATGCCGCTGCCGACGTTCACCACGCCCTCGAGGTCGCATAACGCCAATGCCGCCACCGCGCGGCCGCAATCGCGCACGTCCATGATGTCGCGCACGGTGTCCCCTGGCCCCACCGCGTAGCAAACCCCACGCCGCGCATGGTCGAGCAAAGCGGGCAGCAGCCGTGGCACCCGCTCGCCGACGCCCACCGGCATGAACAGCCGCGCCTCGGCGACCGAGACGCGGTGGCGCCGACCCAGTTCCCGCAACGCGGTCCAGGTCAGCAGCTTGGCCGCGCCATAGGTGCTGCGGGGCCTGCCGCCGCAATCCTCCGCCCAGCGGCCCGGACGGCGCAGGCTCCAGTCGTATTCGGCGCAACTGCCGACCAGCACGATGCGGCGTCCCCCGGCGGCGATGAAGCGGCGCGCGAGGTCTGTGTTCGCGCGCACCCAATCCAGGTTCGCCGGGTCCGACCAGTACTGGCCGTGCGTGGTGGTCCAGGCCGCCTGCACCAGCAATTCCGCGCCACGGGCCAGACCCATGACGGCGGCGCGCCCGGCCTCGGTCAGCAGGTCGTGGTTGCGCGGCGGCACCACGGCCTCGCACCCGTACGCCCCCAGAGCCGCCACGATCTGCCGGCCGACGAACCCGCCTCCGCCCGGAACCAGCGCCCGCATGACGGCCCCATTCTGTTGCCTACAGCAAGCGTGGCGGCCGGGCGTTGCAATTTGGTTAAGGCATCAAGGGGTGACGCGCACGCCTTTCCAGAATGCCACGCGGTCGCGGATCTCGGCTGCGGCGGGCTTCGGCTCCCTGTAGTACCACACCGCGTCCGGGTTGGCCTTGCCCTCGACTTGCAGGCCGTAATAGTTGGCGGTGCCCTTCCATGGGCACACGCTGGTGGTGCCGCTCTCGGTCAGGTAGTCGCGTTTCAGGGCGGCGGCGGGGAAGTAGGCGTTGCCCTCCACCGTGACGATGTCCTCGCTCTCGGCGATGACCTGGCCGTTCCAGACTGCTTTCATGCCAACTCTCCTGTGTTGCGCGGGCGGATCAACCCGCTTCGCGTAGATTGGCCTGGATGTCGACCGCGACACCACCAAACCCGGTGATCATGATCTGCGCGCCGATGCATAGCAGCAGGAACGCCGCGAGCCGCGAGATGATGCCCTGCGCCGAGGGGCTGAGCAACTTCGCCATGCGGTCGGCCGACCAATACACCAGCCAGATCAACAGACCGAGCGCCACCGCCGCCAGGGTGGTGCCGGCGAGGAAGCCGATCCGCCCCACCTCCGGGCGTTGCGCGCCGAGGGCGATGGCGACCGCGATGGTGCCGGGGCCGGTGGTCAGCGGCATGGTCAGCGGGAAGAACGCCATGTCGGGCGGCGCGCGTCCGGTATCGCTGGCCTGGTCCTGCTTGCGCGCCGTCTTGCGCTCCGGCGACAGCAGCAGTTCGAGCGAGGTCAGCACCACGACCAGGCCCCCCGCGACCCGCAGCGCCTCGATCGAGACGCCGAAGAAGTGCAGCACCGCAGCCCCGAACCACAACGCGCCCAGCATCACGCAGAGCGAGTAGATCGCCACCGCGCGCACCACCCGCGCCCGCTCCGCCCGCGACAACTCCCCGATCAGGCTCTCGACGATGAACCCCACGCCGATCGGGTTGACGATCGAGAACAGCGCCGGAAAGGCCAGCAGGAACGCGGCGAGGGCGGTCATTTTGGCCGCCTTCCCGCAATCAGGTCACAGGCTGCCGCCGCGCCGCCCGGCCATGGCGCCCAGCCGCAGCCGCAGCGCGTTCAGCTTGATGAAGCCCTGGGCGTCGATCTGGTCGTAGGCGCCCTGGTCGTCCTCGAACGTCACCACCTTCATCGAATAGAGGCTGTTCGGGCTTTCGCGGCCGATCACGCTGACATTGCCCTTGTACAGCTTCAGCCGCACCCGGCCGGAGACCGATTTCTGGCTCTCGTCGATCAGCGCCTGCAACATCCGCCGCTCCGGGCTGAACCACAGGCCGTTGTAGATCAGCTCCGCGTATTTGGGCATCAGACTGTCCTTCAGGTGCGCCGCCTCGCGGTCCAGCGTGATCGACTCGATGCCGCGATGCGCCGCGTACAGGATGGTGCCCCCGGGCGTCTCGTAGATGCCGCGCGACTTCATGCCGACGAAGCGGTTCTCCACCAGATCGAGCCGTCCGATGCCGTTGGCGCGGCCCAGCTCGTTCAGCCGGGTCAGCAGCGCGGCCGGGGACAACGCGGCGCCGTCGATGGCGCAGGCATCGCCACGCTCGAAATCCACCGAGATCACGGTGGCGCGGTCGGGCGCGTCCTCGGGGCGGATGGTGCGCTGGTACACCGCCTCGTCCGCCTCCACGGCGGGGTCTTCGAGGATCTTGCCCTCCGAGGAGGAGTGCAGCAGGTTGGCGTCCACCGAGAACGGCGCGTCGCCGCGCTTGTCGCGGGTCACCGGGATCTGGTGCGCCTCGGCGAACTCCAGCAGCCGGGTGCGGCTGGTCAGGTTCCACTCGCGCCAGGGGGCGATCACCTTCACGTCCGGCTTCAACGCGTAGTAGCTGAGTTCGAACCGCACCTGGTCGTTGCCCTTGCCGGTGGCGCCGTGGGCCACCGCGTCGGCCCCCACCTCCTCGGCGATCTCGATCTGCCGCTGCGCGATCAGCGGGCGGGCGATCGAGGTGCCTAGCAGGTACTGGCCCTCGTACAGCGCGTTGGCCCGGAACATCGGGAACACGAAGTCCCGCACGAACGTCTCGCGCAGGTCGTCGACGAAGATCTGCCTGACGCCGAACATCTCCGCCTTCCGCCGCGCCGGCTCAAGCTCCTCGCCCTGACCGAGATCGGCGGTGAAGGTCACCACCTCGCAGCCGTAGGTGGTCTGCAACCAACGCAGGATGACACTGGTATCCAGCCCGCCGGAATAGGCGAGCACGACCTTCTTCACGTCCTTCACGGCCATCTGCGGTGGAGTTCCTTGCGTTGCGCGACGAGGACGCAAGTAGCGCCGGGGGTGGGCTGGACGCAAGGGAGGTGGGTGGGGGAGGGGGTAGTGGGTCGGTTTGCGTGTCGATTCCCGACCCAAGTCAGGCACACCAGAGTGCTTTCACCATACCCCAAAGCGGATGCTGCCCTGCAAAACTCAAGAATTCTGCACCGGTAGCAAATCTGCGGCTGTACTGCCTATTCATGGTAGAGTTGCCGCCTTGCCAAGGTCAGAGGCATCTGCGACGCAGCGCCTCTGACAAAGGACAAGACTAGATGCAATCGCGGTTCGAGTTGCAGTAGCACGACCCACCGCCGCAATCCGACTGCTGATGGCACGTGGTAGAGGGGCAGGCAGCAAGTGCTGGTTTCGACAAGGTGGGTAGTAACGCAGTGCCAGCAGCGACGAGGGCCAAGGACCGGGCGAAAGTTGGCAGCGCGCCACGCCGAGAAAAACCAAACGACGACAGGTGTTCGTCATTGACGTCGTGATCCCGGCCGTAGAGTGCATCCTTCAAGGCAAAGACGACGATGTGGGTAATCCACAGCGAGATACCCATGATGGCAGCCAATGCGCTGACCCAGGCTGCGTTCGAGTAGCCTAAGAGGGCCGCCGCAGCCGCAATGAACCCAAAGAACACCGCAAATTGGAACGACTTAGCAATGCATTTCCTGCATTGTCCGACGTTCCTCCAGATTGCTAGCAGTCCATTTTCGATCGTGCTTTTCATGCCAAGTGCCTCCTCCGAGTGACCGTGGTCGCTCACATAGCTGGGCACATGGTCGTCACCCTGCCACGCGATCCACATAATATGCTGTCACACGACACGGCGCAGCGAAAGTGCCCGGTAAGTAATGTGTACCCGTGACACCCGGATACCCAGGCGAGGGTGTCATGGCTGTAATGGGGCGCGTAGGCTGTGCGCTGGCGGCACTGTAGTCGCTGCGGGGCCTCAAAGCGCCCGGCCTATTTCGTTAGCTTTGTCAGAAACTACTCCGTTTCATAAATCAAGATTTTTGCAACGCGCTGCAAGCTTATACCAACGCTCACTGATCAGAACCCGTGAGCCCAGTCTCGCAACCCTAATGACATGACCCGCCACGGCTGGTCCACAAGCCTGTTCCAGGCATGA
>JAYTQW010000125.1:0-26340 GCA_043746535.1 Rhodospirillales bacterium | reverse complement strand
TCACCTGCATGCTCCCGAAGCTCTAAAAACCCTCAAAATCACCCACTCGATTCCGTGAAGACCCTATTTTGGATAGTCGCCTGATGAACGTCCCAACATCATTCGGAGTGATGCAATAGTTCCATCTGAATTTATAGAAGCGTGTAGGGCGCCAGTGTCTGCGCCGTACATAACGAGATCATCCACACCGTATCTGAGTGCGGCGCCTAATCCTAACCATCTCAACTCATCCCGCACATCAGTTATCTTGCGCCCTACAAGGGTCCGCAAATTTTTTGGGCGGTGAGTCGCGAATTGACGCAACTCTGGAGAAAACCTCACTTGGTTAGCTTTAGCGATAGCAGAGGTCATCGCCGCGTCGAACTTAGCTGCGCGGACCGTTCGCAATGCTTTTCGTCGACATTCAAATGATTCATCTATTTCTGTCCGAATTGCAGACAATGTAGATTGAGTCGCCTGCCTCAGTGCCCTGACTAAAATGTCTATATCGCCACACTTGGCAATCATCCACTCATCTACCTCCGGTGGTCTTTGCAAGTATGACTGCACGTACTCTATCGGCAGTAGCTTGATATCACTAGACGACACGGAAAGCATGAGTTCGGACAATGTAGCCGGAGCCCCCATTTGTTTAAGATAGAGTCCTACCGTCGTTTCCAGCGCTTGGCCGGCCTGTTGCGCATCATCCAACGAAAGGTCTTTTAGCGCACTGTGCTCAATGAACGATCGATGAACAGCGATGTACGTGCCTCGACGATCAACGCCTCCGATGAAGATTAACGAACAGGCACTTGCACAAATACATTCTTCCGGCGCTATTTCTTTTGGGCAAATCGGATTTCGCTCGGGGATATTTACGGGCACTTCAGTTGAAAATCGCAACTCTCGAATCATTAATCCGATATCTACTGCCGCACGGACATTGCCTCCAGGGGAATTTATGAATACGTTACCTTTAGAAAAACCGGCAGAGGCGACCGCTTGGATGAATTTCTCGAAGTCACCGTCTTCGATTATGCCGTCGATGAATATGGTGGAACCTACAAATAAATTCTGTGGTTTGTCGCCAACAAATATTCTTGCAGCCAGACTAGCCGATGGAATCGTGGCAATGATGATCATTGCTGCAGAAAACAATCTAACGCTCTTCATATTGTCTTCGATTCTCGTGCGCTACATAACGTGGAAAACGACCGGAAGAGCCAATCAGAGTTAGGGGCGCCTCATTACACCCCGATAAGCGATCAAGCCATCTCTCCCAATCTAAATTCTTCGGGGGAGCAGCCTGATTCCGATGCGAGTAGTTGTCAGGGCCAGCCACTCAATGCAATAGGCGATGCACTCATCATGGAGTACTGTCTCCGTCGTGTCCATAGGCCACACGTAATCGGACGAGGAACTCGAAGAGTGTATGAGGTCGCTTCGTCGAATTCCTCCGAATGAGTGAGATCCTGCATTGTCGACGGCATCGCTGAAGAGCAAGTCATGCCGGATCGGCGTCTCCCGGTTCGACCTGATACCAGACGGTTGGCAGTCCCCGGTCTTCGAGATAACTCGCGACCAGCGCCGTCTTGCCCGCGCCGGGGGGCCGGAGATCCAGATCAAAGGTCGGCCGCAATTGTCGTCCAGCAGAGCAAACAGCCGCTCCCGCGGCACCACGCCGAACAGGCGTGGCCGACTTATCTTTGCGAGAGAGGCTTTCCTGCTCATCCCGGAGTTTCCTCCCGACTCATGGACGTACGGGCCGTCTAGGTATCAGCAGACTTCCGGGAAGTATGCGCATGATCGCGGTGGGGCTCAAGCCCGCGCCGCGCCGACGATCGCGTCACTTCAGTTTGTAGGTTCCCTTGTTCGGATTGCAACCCAGAAACGCTACGTCTTTTGAGGGGCTGCCCCAGTTGTTGTCGATGCGATACTCGCCGTGCAGCGCCATGCCGTCGTACTTGCCCGTCCCGGCTGCCGAGTTGTAGGTACCGCCAGTACCTTCCGGGTTGCCGCGGTAGTCCATCCACCATTTGTCGCCGTCCAGATCGGTGAGTTCGCACATGCCGACCTCGGCCATCTTGCCGTTGATGTTGGTGAAGAGCCCAAGACAACGCGCGCCCATCCGGTCGAACGCACCGCCGGCCGAGTTTGCCCGTAACAGGGCGTTGAGGTCATACTGCATGTGGAAGAGCTTGTCACCGTTGGCGAATGTCTTTGCCTGACCGATCGGGCAGAAGTCGAAAGCGTAGGTGCCTTCCTTGGGCATATTTACCTTACCCGCCATGATGTCGCTCGCCCCGAGAATTGCGCCCAGGGTTGCGACAGCAACGAAAATGCGCTTCATGTCAGATCTCCTTTGAGTTGTTTGTCGTCGACAAGATTGCGCCGGGGAGAAGGCAGATCGTGTAGCGCGTGCCATAGTTGCTCGGTCGTATGGAACGGCAAATGTTCACCGCTCGCCACCGACTCCACCACGCCGGCCATCCCGGCAGCATCACGCCGGTAAATCCGGACCACGTAGACAGCCAGATCATCCATCCACTCCATCTCCCCTGACGTACGGTCAGGCTAGCGAGGGGGTGACTACGGATTGGCTACAAATGCGGAAAAAAGGGCCCGACCACCGAGAAGCCTGCCGAGTGGCTGCTGGAAGGCGCGTTACGCGCAGGCGGGAAGGGAAGTCGTGACGCTCGTGTCCACCGAATGCCGGGCTGCGCCGACAACTATCGTGACTCGTAACAGCCGTACGGCCATCACGCAGTCACGATAGCCACGTAGTCACGTAGTCACGGCTTCTTACGCGGCGCGCAGCCGCCCGTAGCGCTTGACGCGCAAATCCGCCTGCGCCTTGTGCCCGGCGAAGCCTTCCACCGCGCACAGCCGCGAGCAGTATTCGCCGATCATCGCCGAGGCTTCGGGCTTCACGCGCTGGTAGGTGCAGGTTTTGATGAACTTGCCGACCCACAAACCGCCCGTGTAGCGCGCAGCCTTGCGCGTGGGCAAGGTGTGATTGGTACCGATGACCTTGTCGCCGTAGGACACGTTGGTTTCCGGGCCGAGGAACAGCGCGCCATAGTTGGTCATGTTGCGCAGGAAGTAGTCCGGCTCCTTGGTCATCACCTGCACATGCTCGGAGGCGATGCGGTCGGCCTCCCTGACCATTTCCGGGTAGTCCTTGCACAGGATCACCTGGCCGTAGTCCTTCCAGGCCTGCCCTGCGATGGCGCCGGTGGACAAGTTCTGCAACTGCCGCGCGACCTCCTTGATGGTGTCCTCGGCGAGTTTGCGCGAATTCGTGAGGAGGATGGCCGGCGAGTTCGGTCCGTGTTCCGCCTGGCCAAGCAGATCGGTTGCGCACATCTCCGCATCGCAACTGTCATCCGCGATGATCAGGGTTTCCGTGGGGCCGGCGAACAGGTCGATGCCGACGCGGCCGAACAACTGGCGCTTGGCCTCGGCGACGAAGGCGTTGCCTGGCCCCACCAGCATGTCGACGGAGGCGATGGACTCCGTCCCCAGCGCCATGGCGCCGACCGCCTGCACCCCGCCCAGGCAGTAGATTTCGTCGGCGCCCGCCAGATGTTGCGCCGCGACGATGGCGGCCGCCGGGCGGCCCCGGTATGGCGGCGCGCAGGTGACGATGCGTCCGACGCCCGCGACCTTGGCGGTGACGACCGACATGTGGGCGGACGCCAGCAGCGGGTACTTGCCGCCCGGCACGTAGCAGCCGACCGAGGCGACCGGGATGTTGCGGTGCCCGAGCACCACGCCCGGCAGCGTCTCCACCTCGATGTCGGCGATCGACGCGCGCTGGCATTCGGCGAAGCGCCTCACCTGTGCCTGGGCGAACGTGATGTCGTCGATGTCGCGGGCGGAGAGTTGCCCGAGGCACGCCTCGATCTCGGCGCCGGTCAGCCGGTAGTCGGCGCGGTCCCAGCCGTCGAACCGCAGCGACAACGCCCGCACCGCCGCGTCGCCATGGGCCGCGATGTCGGCCAGGATGCCTTCCACGGTCCGCCGCACCTGGGCGTCGTCCTCGGCCACCGCACCCGCGTCGCGGCCACGCTTCAGGAACTCAGCCATCCGACTCTCCCCATCCCGCTGCCCGAACGGGCACCGTGCCAGCATGATCGGGCATGGCGGTTTATCAAAGTCTTGCCTGTTGGACCGTCCGCTGCCGCAAGGCGGCGATCAAGGCCGCCAGCGTCGACGGCACCTGCCTTCGTGACGGGTAGTAGAGGAAATAACCGGGGAACGGCGGCGTCCACGCATCCAGCATCCGCACCAAGCGGCCGCTTACGACGTGCGGGGCCACCTGTTCCTCGACGACATAGGCGACGCCCATCCCGTCCAGCGCCGCCTCCAGCATCAGCTCGGGTTCGTTGAAGGTGAGTGGTCCAGTGACCTTGAACGCGAGTGCCCGCCCATCCCGCTCGAACTCCCAGTCCAGGATCTGGCCCGACGCCATCATGCGGTAGTTCACGCAGCGGTGCCGCATCAGGTCGTGCGGCGTCCGTGGCGTCGGATGGCCGGCGAGGTAGGCGGGCGATGCCACCACCGCCATGCGCAGGTCCGGGCCGACGCCGACCGCGATCATGTCCTGCTCCAGTTTCTCGCCCAGCCGGATGCCGGCATCGAACCGTTCGGCGATGATGTCTTGGAGTTGGTAGTCAATCTGCACCTCGACCCCGGCCCGGGGATGACTCGCGAGAAACCCGGGCAGCACCGGGCGGATGACCGTCTCGAACGCATGGCGCGTCGCGGTCAGGCGGACCGTGCCCGACACGACATCGCGTTCGCGGCCCAACTCGTCGAGCGCCCCGCCGATTTCGGCGAGCGCCGGTTCCAGTTTCCGCAGCAGCCGCTCGCCGGCGGCGGTCGCCGCCACGCTGCGGCTGTTGCGTTGCAGCAGCCGGATGCCGATGCGCGCCTCGAGCGCCATGATGGTATGGCTCAGCGCCGAGGTGGACAGCCGCAGTTCGGCCGCTGCGCGGGTGAAGCTGCGGGCGCGGGCGACGGCGGCGAAGACGGCGAGATCGTCGAGGTTGCTCCGGCCCATCATCCCATCCCGCTCAACGGCCCATCTCGATCATGGCGTCTAATCGCGCGCCCGGCCATGCGCCACCTTATCGGCTGGGCGGGGCTTCACCCGTCCGGATAAATGGAGGTCAGCCATGGCTGGATTGAACGACAAGGTCGTGCTCATCACCGGGGCGTCGAGCGGGATCGGCGAGGGCACCGCCCGCCTGTTGGCCGCGAACGGCGCGCGGGTCGTGCTGGGCGCCCGCCGCACCGAGCGGCTGCAAGCTATTGCGGACGACATCAGGCAAGCCGGGGGTGCCGCCCGCGTCCGTGCCCTCGATGTCGCCAACCGCGACGACATGGAGGCGTTCGCCGCCTTCGCCGAGGCGGAGTTCGGGCAGCTCGACGTGCTGGTCAACAACGCCGGCGTGATGCCGCTGTCGCCGTTGTCCGCACTCAAGGTCGACGAGTGGAATTGGATGATCGACGTCAACATCCGCGGCGTCCTGCATGGCATCGCGGCCGTGCTGCCGCGCATGGAGGCGCAAGGCCACGGCCACATCATCAACGTCTCCTCGATCGGCGGCTTCGTGGTGCAGCCGACCGCCGCCGTCTATGCCGCGACGAAGTTCGCCGTCCGCGCCATCTCCGAGGGGCTGCGCAAGGAGAGCGACCGGGTCCGCTGCACCTGCGTGTATCCCGGCGTGGTGGAATCGGAGCTTGCGAACACCATCAGCGACCCGGTGGCGCGCGAGCGTATGCAATCCTACCGCAAGATGGCGATCCAGCCCGATGCGATCGGCCGCGCCATCCAGTTCGCGATCGAGCAGCCGGACGACGTGGACGTGAACGAGATCGTGGTGCGTCCGCTGGCGACGCAGGTTTGATCGCCAGGGGAGACGCATCAACGAAAACGCATAAATGATGATCCGGTGAACGCGGTGATGCAGCCGGATGGCTCCTACCGGGTTTACTGGGCAGGGCGCTCCGGCCCGCATCCCTGACGGACATCCCATGCAGCAGACTGAAAACTCCCCCTTGTTCCAACCCTGCACGGTGGGCGACATCGTTTTGGCGAACCGGATCGTCATGGCGCCGCTGACCCGCAGCCGCTCCAGCGACGACGGCGTGCCACCGGCGTTCGCCGCCGACTATTACGGGCAGCGGGCCAGCGCCGGGCTGATCGTGTCGGAGGCGACCAACATCTCCGCCCAGGCGCGCGGCTATGCGCTGACGCCGGGCATCTGGTCGCCGGCCCAGGTCGAGGCCTGGCGGGGCGTCACCGGCGCCGTGCACGCGCAGGGCGGGCGCATGGTGCTCCAGCTTTGGCACACCGGGCGCATCTCCCACCCCAGCCTGCACGGCGACGCGCTGCCGGTGGCGCCGTCCGCCATCAGGCCGGTGGGCCAGGCGTTCACCAACCAGGGAATGCAGGACCATGTGACGCCGCGTGCGCTGGAAACCGACGAGATCCCCGCCATCGTCGCGGACTACCGCCACGCCGCCCGCTGCGCCAAGGATGCCGGCTTCGATGGCGTCGAAGTCCATTCGGCCAACAACTACCTGCTGGAGCAGTTCATTCGCGACAGCACCAACCATCGCACCGACCGTTACGGCGGCTCGCTGGAGAACCGGCTCCGCTTCCCGCTGGAGGTGGTGGCGGCGGTGACCGAGGTCTGGGGCGGCGGCGGGCGGGTCGGCATCCGCATCTCGCCGGGCACCACCGCCCCTGGCGAGACGCCGCTCGACGGCGACCCGATGCGCACCTACGCCACCTACCTCGACGCGCTGTCCGGGTTCGGCCTGATGTATGTGCACGACATCGAGGGTGTGACGCAGATGAGCCGCGATCCCAACGGGATCGACTACCCGGCGCTGCGCCGCCGGTTCAGCGGCGCCTATATCGCCAACAACAACTATGACCGGGCGCTGGCGGAGCGGACCATCGCCGCCGGCGACGCCGACCTCGTAAGCTTCGGCCGCGCCTTCATCGCCAACCCCGATCTGGTGGATCGCCTGCGCACCGGCGCGCCGTTGGCCGACGCCCCGAAGCAATACTGGTATGGCGGCGACGCCACCGGGTATTCGGACTGGCCGGGGATGCGGGGACAGATCAGGCTTGCGGCCTGATTCGAAACGTATCGAACCGCCGCGATTGTTCCACGTTTTATGACGGCAAGACGTGCGGGAACATCGGCTGCCCGCTGCTCCTGACGAGATCTTCCTTCCGAGTGGGGCGTGACGATGCCGAAACCAGCGACTGGACCCGCGCACAGCCTCACCGGCCACGGAGCGGAGCGGCTGGCCGCCGTGACGGTCGACACCTACAACGCCGAGATGCGCGATGCCGACGGCTTCCTTGGCGACCGCGCCAGCGGGCGGGCGTTCCGCGCGATCCTGGAGGATGGGCGCGAGCGCGTGCGCCAGGTCGACGACGAAGACCCGATCGGCGACGTGCCGAGCCGCGACGTGCGCAAGAAGACGCTCGACAAGTTGCTGGTGGAGGGCGACCCCGAGGCGGCCGGCGTGGTGCTGGGCACGGTCGAGACGTTCGCGCAGGAGTTCGCCACGGTGATCCGGCGTTTCCTAAGGCTGAAGGAGTGGCGCGACACGCAGCGCATCGTGGTTGGCGGCGGCCTGCGCGCCAGCCGTGTCGGCGAGCTGGCGATCGGACGCACCGCCGTGCTCCTGAAAGGCTCGGGACATGAGCTGGAATTGCGGCCGATCCGCCACGATCCGGACGAAGCCGGCCTGATCGGCTGCATCCACCTGGCGCCATCCTGGATCTTCTCGGGCCACGACAGCATCCTGGCGGTCGATATCGGCGGCTCCAACATCCGGGTCGGCATCGTCGAGGTGAACCAGAAAAAGGCGCCCGACTTGTCCCGGGCCTCGGTGACGGCGTCCGACCTGTGGCGTCACGCGGACGACCAGCCGGACCGGGAGGCGGCCGTCGCCCGTCTGGCCGGCATGCTGCAGGACATGATAAAACGGGCCGGGAAGCGAGGGTTGCGGCTGGCGCCGTTCATCGGCATCGGCTGCCCTGGCCTGATCCGGACGGACGGCTCGATCGTCAAGGGTGGGCAGAACCTGCCTGGCGACTGGGAACACCGCAGCTTCCATCTGCCCGGGCTGCTGGGAAAGGCGATCCCGGCTATCGATGGGCATGAGGTGACGGTGACGATGCACAACGATGCGGTCGTGCAGGGCCTGAGCGAAGTGCCCTTCATGCACGATGTCGAGCACTGGGGCGTGATGACGATCGGCACCGGACTCGGCAACGCCCGCTTCAGCAACCGGATCGCCGGCGAGGCATAGGCAGGCTCACGATATCGCCTCGACCAACCAGCCGGGCCGCTGTTACCAGGACGACTGCGGCTGTCGGCGGCGGAACCCGGGCATCGCGATGCTGTTTGCTCCGGCGGGTTCGTGTGCATTGATGCTCGCACCGTGATGACCGGACGTGATTGTAGGAGACCGAGGTGAACGTGATGCTCAAGACGGCCGGCGGCTGGGGGCGGCGCAAGCGCCATATCGAGACGCTGTCGGATGCCGAGATCCTGGCGCTGGCGATCAGCAACGAGGAGGAGGCGGCGCGCGCCTACAGCGAGTTCGCCGAGCACCTTCGCGAAGGCTACGCGGACAGCTCGCGCATGTTCACGGAGATGGCGCAGGAGGAGACGGAGCACCGCCATCGCCTGATTGCGCTGTTCAAGAAGAAGTTCGGCGAGACGATCCCCTCGATCCGCGCTGAGGACGTGCAGGGCATGACGCAGGAGCGGCCGGCGGCGCTGACGATGACGCTCGGCGCCGAGGCGATGCGCCGGGAAGCCCGCCGCATGGAGTCGAACGCCAGCCGGTTCTACCACCAGGCCGCCAGCCGCACGTCGGACGCCACCATTCGCAACGTGCTCGGCGACCTCGCCATCGCCGAGGCGGCGCACGAGCGCACCGCCGACGACATCGACGAGAACACGCCGCCGACCGAGGGCCGGGTGCGGGAGGTCGACGACGCCCGCCGCCGCTTCGTGTTGCAGATCGTGCAGCCCGGCCTGGTCGGGTTGATGGATGGCTCGGTCTCGACGCTGGCGCCGGTGTTCGCCGCCGCCTTCGCCACGCACAACTCCTACAACGCCTTCCTGGTCGGCCTCGCCGCCTCGATCGGCGCCGGCATCTCGATGGGATTCGCCGAGGCGCTGGCCGACGACGGCAAGCTGTCCGGGCGCGGGACGCCGTACCTGCGCGGGCTGGTGTGCGGCCTGATGACCATCGCCGGCGGCATCGGCCATACGCTGCCCTACCTGATCCCGGATTTCTGGACCGCGACCATCGTGGCCGGCGCCGTGGTCGTGATCGAGTTGCTGACGATTGCCTACATCCAGTGGCGCTACATGGCGACACCTCCGCTCGCGGCGGCGGCGAAGGTCATGCTGGGCGGCGCCCTGGTGCTGGCGGCGGGCATCCTGATCGGGGTAAGTTGAGGCACGGTTGCCACTGAAACAGGAGTTCGCGTGCCCGACCTGATCCACGGCTTCCCCTCGCTGCTGGCGGCGTTCCTCGCCTCGCTGGTCGAGTTCGTGGAGGCGCTGACCGTCGTGCTGGCGGTGGGCGCCACGCGGGGCTGGCGCAGCGCCCTGGGTGGGACGGCCGCGGCCCTGGCGGTGCTGGCGGCGCTGGTGCTGGCGTTCGGCCCGGCCCTGGCGCGCATCCCGATCGCCGTGGTGCAGCTCGTCGTCGGCGTGCTGCTGCTGCTGTTCGGGTTGCGCTGGCTGCGCAAGGCGATCCTGCGCGCGGCCGGGCGCATCCCGCTCCGCGACGAGGCGGCGGCCTATGCCAGGAGCACGGCGTCGTTGCGCGCCACGGGCGGTGTCACGGGCGGCTGGGACCGCATCGGCGTCGCCACCGCGTTTCAGATCGTCATGCTGGAGGGGGTGGAGGTGGTGTTCATCGTGGTGGCGCTGGGCGCCGCCGGCGGGTTGCTGCTGCCGGCCACGGTCGGTGCGCTGGCGGCACTGGTCGTGGTGCTGCTGCTTGGGGTGGCGCTGCACGCGCCGCTGTCGCGGGTGCCGGAGAACGGGTTGAAGTTCGCCGTGGGCTGCCTGCTGTGCGGCTTCGGCACGTTCTGGACCGGCGAGGCGCTCGGCGTCGCCTGGCCCGGCGCCGATTGGTCGATCCTGGCGCTGGTGGCGGGGTTCCTGGCCGCCGCACTCGGGCTGGTGGCGATCAAGGGTGGCGCGCGTATCGGCAGGCCTGCGTGACGGCGCTCGCCGCCATCGCCCGCGAGCTGGCGGGGCTGTTCGTCGATGACGGGGCGCTTGCGGGACTGGCGCTCGTCTGGCTCGCGGCCGTGCGCTTCGTGCTGCCGCTGGTGGCGGGTCCACAGGCCTGCGCGGTGCTGCTGTTCGCCGGTCTGGCGGCGCTGCTGGCGATGAGCGTGCTGCGGGCGTAGCGTCTTGCCGCATCGGCGGCGTGACCTGGACCTCCAGGCCGCCAGCGATGCAACGGCCCAGCATGATGGCGGCCGGGTGGGTAAGCCGGGCGGACAAGGCGGCGCGCGACAGCATCGGGGAGAGCAGCATGACCGAGGACCGCAGCCGGCACACGCAGGTCGGCAATCATGCCCTGCATCCCGAGACGCTGATGCTCGGCTTCGGCTACGACCCGGCCCGGTCGGAGGGCGCGGTCAAGCCGCCGATCTTCCTGACCTCGACCTTCGTGTTCCAGTCCGCCGAGGAGGGCCGCGACTTCTTCGACGTGGCCGCCGGCCGCAAGCCCGCGCCTCCCGGTGGCGCCGGCCTGGTCTATTCGCGGTTCAACCACCCCAACGCGGAGATCGCGGAGGACCGGCTGGCGATCTACGAGGGCTGCGAGCGGGCGCTGGTGTTCGCCTCCGGCATGGGGGCCATCAGCACCACGGTGCTGGCCTACTGCCGGCCGGGGGACGCCATCCTGCACAGCCAGCCCTTGTACGGCGGCACCGAGACGCTGTTCGCCCGCACCATGGCCGCCTGGTCGGTCCATGCGGAGGGCTTCACCCACGGTCTGGATGCCGGCAGCATCGAGGCGGCGGCGGACCGCGCGGCGGCGAAGGGCCGGGTCGGCCTGATCTTCGTCGAGACGCCGTCCAACCCGATGAACAGCCTGGTGGACTTCCAACTGATCGGCGCCGCCCGCGACCGCATCGCGCAGGCGCAGGGGCAGCCTCCGCTGATCGTCTGCGACAACACCATGCTCGGCCCGATCTTCCAGGCGCCGCTGCGCCACGGGGTCGACATCGTGGTGTATTCGCTGACCAAATACATCGGCGGCCACAGCGATCTGGTAGCCGGCGCGGCGCTGGGATCGCGGGAGGCGTTGCGGCCGGTGCAGGCGATGCGCGGGGCGATCGGCACCCAGCTCGACCCGCACAGCAGTTGGATGATCGGCCGCTCGCTGGAAACGCTGTCGCTGCGCATGCGCGCCGCCGCCGGCAACGCCGAAATCGTCGCCGGCTTCCTGGCCCAGCACGCGCGGATCGCGCGGGTGTTCTCGCTCGGCGGCCATGGGCCGGACGCGGCGGCGAACGCGGTCTATGCCCGCCAATGCACCGGCGCCGGCTCCACCTTCAGCGTCACCCTGCGCGGCGGCCAGTCCGAGGCGTTCCGCGTGCTGAACGCGCTGCGGGTGTTCAAGCTGGCTGTCAGCCTGGGCGGCACCGAGTCGCTGGCCAGCCACCCGGCCTCCACCACCCATTCCGGCGTGCCGGCCGAGGTGCGCGCGGCGGCGGGCGTCACCGACGGGCTGATCCGGCTCAGCATCGGCATCGAACATCCCGACGACCTGGTGGCCGACCTGGCGCAGGCGCTGGCCATGCTGGAAAGCCCGCCTTAACCGGCGGCGGCCCTGCCCAGACGGCGGGCCTGCCCAGACGGCGGGCCTGCCCAGGTCGGGGCCGCTGCCCTATATGGGCGGCATGACACAGCAACTATCCCCGACGCCGCCCGCCATCGCCGTCAAGAACCTGAGCAAGGTCTATGCATCCGGCTTCCAGGCGCTGGACGCGATCAACCTTGAGATCCAGCCCGGCGAGATCTTCGCGCTGCTCGGGCCGAACGGGGCCGGCAAGACCACGCTCATCAGCATCATCTGCGGCATCGTCACCGCCACTGCCGGCAGCGTCGCCGCCAACGGCCACGACATCGTCCGCGACTGGCGCGCCGCGCGGCGGCAGATCGGGCTGGTGCCGCAGGAAATCAGCACGGATGCGTTTGAGACCGTGCTGGCGACGACGAGCTTCAGCCGGGGCCTGTTCGGCCGCGCGGCCAACCCGGCCATCATCGAGCGTATCCTGCGCGACCTGTCGCTGTGGGACCGGCGCGACAGCAAGATCATCACCCTGTCGGGCGGCATGAAACGCCGGGTGATGATCGCCAAGGCGCTGTCGCACGAGCCGCGCATCCTGTTCCTGGACGAGCCGACCGCCGGCGTCGACGTGGAGCTGCGCCGCGACATGTGGGAGATGGTGCGCGGCCTGCGGCAGCGTGGCGTCACCATCATCCTGACCACGCATTACATCGAGGAGGCCGAGCAGATGGCCGACCGGATCGGCGTCATCGACAAGGGCCGCATCATCCTGACCGAGGACAAGGCCGTGCTGATGCGGACGCTGGGCAAGACGCAACTGACGCTGAAACTGGCTTCGGCGCTCGCCGGACTGCCCGCCAGCCTGGCCGCCTGGCCGCTGGAGCGGTCGAGCGATGGCACCGAGCTTACCTACAGCTACAGCGCCCAGGGGCGCGACGAGCAGGGCGGCACCGGCATCGCGGCGCTGATGCGTCAGCTCGACGCCGCCGGGATCGCCGTGGCCAACCTGCACACGCGGCAGAGTTCGCTCGAGGACATCTTCGTCGGCCTGGTCCACGGCCAGTGATGAACCTCTACGCGGTCCGCGCCATCTACCAGTTCGAGATGAACCGGACCTGGCGCACGCTGCTGCAAAGCGTCGTCTCGCCGGTTCTCTCCACCTCGCTGTACTTCGTCGTGTTCGGCTCGGCGATGGGCTCGCATATGGGCCCGATCGATGGAGTCAGCTACGGCGCCTTCATCGTGCCGGGCCTGATCATGCTGTCGCTGCTGACGCAGAGCATCGCCAACGCCTCGTTCGGTATCTACTTCCCGAAGTTCACCGGCACGATCTACGAGCTGCTCTCGGCGCCGGTGTCGCCCGCCGAGATCACGCTCGGCTACGTCGGCGCCGCCGCCAGCAAGTCGCTGCTGCTGGGGCTGATCATCCTGGCGACGGCGCGGCTGTTCACGCCGTTCGGGATCGTCCACCCGGCCTGGATGCTGGCGTTCCTGGTGCTGACGGCGCTGACCTTCAGCCTGTTCGGCTTCGTCATCGGCATCTGGGCCGACAGCTTCGAGAAGCTGAACCTGGTGCCGCTGCTGATCGTGACGCCGCTGACCTTCCTCGGCGGCAGCTTCTACTCGATCGGCATGCTGCCGCCGGTGTGGCGGACGGTGACGCTGTTCGACCCGGTGGTGTACCTGGTCAGCGGCTTCCGCTGGAGCTTCTTCGGCGCCGCCGACATCGGCGTCGGCATCAGCCTCGGCATGACCCTGGTGTTCATGGCGCTGTGCCTCGCGGCGATCTGGTGGATCTTCAAAACCGGATACCGGCTGAAACGCTGAATGCCAGCTACATCCCCAACGCGCCAAGGAGCATCCCCATGACCATCGCCATCCTGCCCCGGCCAAGCGTGCTCACCAGCCTCGTTGTCGCCGGCTCCCTCGCCAGCGGCCTGGCGTTCGGCCTGCTCGCCGCCGGCATCGCCATGGCCGCCTCGCGCATCGGCCGCGCCTGATGCTGGCGTTGATCTACCTGAAGGCGCTGGCGCTGGTCCACTTCACCGCCAGCGCCGCGCTGGGCGTGATGGCGGTGCTGTCGCTCAAGGCACTGCGCGACATGCGGCGCGAGCATCGGGCCAGCCAGCGCGTCTAGAGCACAATCCGCGCTGATAGGCGCACGGAAAATGCTCTAGATCTTTGTTTTAACGAGCATCTTTATCCGACGGGTAATCCCGTTCGGTCGGATGATGCTCTAACGGGGCGTAACGTTTGGATGGGTCGCACGAAGCGACGTGGAGACTGAACCCGGCTGTCGCGGTCGCGCCACGAAAGACCTGTCCAGATGAATTCGACGCCGCCGCCGACCGTCGATGACGGCATGTCGCAGAGGGACTACGCCGCGCCGTCGGTGTTCACGCCGGAAAACATGCTGCGCTACGCCCGGTTGCAGAAGGGCCTGCCCGAGATGGCCGTCCCGGAGATCTGCCTGCTCGATCCCGACGGCGACATCGTGCGGCGGCTGCGCGAGGCCGGCCGCCTGGAGCGGCATCCGGGCTGGGCCTGCTACCACACCCAACTGGACGTGTTCGCGCTGGACGGGGAGGCCATCGGCATCGTCGGTTGCGCGGTCGGCGCCTCGTTCGCCGTGCTGGTCGCCGAGCAACTGTTCGCCGACGGATGCCGCTTCCTGCTGAGCGTCACCTCCGCCGGCGCCATCGCCGAACGCACGCCCGGCTCCTGCTTCATCCTGATCGACCGCGCGTTGCGCGACGAGGGCACCAGCGCCCACTACCTGCCGCCCGCAGGCTTCGTCGACGCCGATCCCGGACTGATCGCGCCGGTGATGGCGGCGCTCTCGGCCACGCCGGCGCGGGTCAGGCGCGGCACCGCCTGGACCACCGATGCGCCATTCCGCGAGACCGAGCGGGCAATCGCGCGGGCGCACGCGCTGGGCGCCCTGGCGGTCGAGATGGAGGCCGCCGCCCTGTACGCCTTCGCCGCCGCGCGAGGGCGGGCCGTGCTGTGCGTCGCGCACGTCACCAACGAGATGGCGCGCAAGGACGGCGATTTCGACAAGGGCGAGGCCGACGGCACGACCGAGGCATTGGCCATCGTGGCGGCGGCGACGCGGGCGTGGCGCGGCCTGGGCGCTGTGCGGGCCGCGATCCCGGCCGCATAGCGTGTGCCGGATAATGCGTGCCCGATAGCGCGAGCCGGTCAACGCAGGAAGAAGAACTCGTACGGCTTGTAGAAGTTGGCCAGGAAGCTGTCCTCCAACACCCAGGTGTGCGCCTCGCCGGTGATGTGTTCGCGCTGCGATTTGTACGCGTCCATCGCCTGCCTTTTCTGCGGCAGCCAGCCGCTGGTGGCGACCCTGCGCAACCGCCGCAGCCGCGCCGGCGCCGCCACGTGCCGCAATGCCCCGCGTGGCCAGAACCAGACGGGGTAGTCATAGACCGCGCAGGTGACCGCGCCCGTGCGTACCAGCCCGTCCATGACATCCGCCACCGTCCGGTGGTCGCGATGCCCGTCGATCCCGTATGGCGCGCAGATCTCGGCCGGACCCAGCGCCGCGATATGGCTTTGCAGCGCGGTGGCGATCGCGTCCCGGTGGCCGTGGAGCCCGGCGTCGGGAAAGCCCAGGAACGTCAGGTCGGCCTCGTCCACGCCCAGCACGCGCATGGCGGCCCTGGTCTCCATCACCCGCAACGCGGCCAACTGCTCCGCCGAGATAAGCGCTGACTGGATCGACTGGCTGCCGTCGGAGACGATGACCACCGACACGCGCCGGCCAGCCCGGAGGGCGCGCAGGATGGCGGCGCCGCAGCCCAATGTCTCGTCGTCGGCATGGGGCGCTATGACCAGCAGCGGGCCGGACGAGGCCTCAGGTGCCCACTCCCGGGAGACCTTGGCGAACGAATAATGCAGCGAGGCCAGCAGCGCGCCTTTGGCGGAGCGCGTGACTTGGCGCCAGATAGGTTGGGTCAGGAACCGGACTCCCTTGCGGCGGGAACAGCGACGCGCGCAGGCGCGAGGCGAGTTTCCGCGAAATGATCAGCCAAAGCCGCGCCGGGGCATGGGAGGCGCGGTGGAATGCCCCACGGATGTCGCCCTTGCGCACACACTCGTGCGTCTGGTGCAGCAGGATCATCGCCGTGATGCCGGCCTCACGCCGGCGCAGCAGCGATTGCTGCCGGGGGCTGAGGCGTTCCGCCAGCAGGCTGGCGAAATGCCGGTGGGTTTCCAGCATGGACTCGAATCGGTAGCGCGACCGGCTCGGTTGCGCCCACCGCCGAGAGATGGCGCCGAACGGTTCCACATAGTAGTACAACGGCGTATCGAGCACGATCGCCCGGCCGCCCGCCGCGAAGAAGCACAGCAATTGGTAGAAGTCCTCGCCGATCCGGGCTGGCTGATAGTAACTTATGTCGTGCCGCCGGATGAAATCGGCCCGGAAGATCGGCTGCAACATGCCGTAGTCGTAGCGGGCGGTCGGATTGGACATCGCCAGGAAGGCATCGAGGTCGACCGCGCGCCGCGCGCCGCGCTCCGGGAAGCCGGTTCCCGAGCAGAGCTTGGCATGGCTGTCGACGAAGGCCAGGTTGTCGGCGACCATGTCGGCCCCGGCCGCCTCGGCGGCGTCGATCAACCGCTCCAGCCGGTCGGGCGCGTACCAATCGTCGGCATCCAGCAGGGCGATCCATTTCCCCCGCGCAAGCCCGGTCGCATGGTTCATCACGAACGACTTGCCGCCGTTGCGCGCGAGTCGTTCGATCCTGATCCTGTCGTCCAGCAGTTGCAGCCGCTGGGCCACGTCCCAGGTGGCGTCGGACGAGGCGTCGTCGACCACGATGATCTCCAGGTCCGGCCTGGTCTGGCGCATCACCGAGCGCACCGCCTGTTCCAACGTCGCGGCGGCGTTGTAGGCGGGAACGATGACGCTGACCTGCGGCCCGATCTGCAACGATGCATCGCCATAGTCGGTCTTTGCGACGGGTGTGGAACCGTATTGATGGGTTCGGGGCAGCGGAAGCTGGGCCGATGCGGACATGTTCTTGGTGACCGTTCTGGGTCTGCACAGGCTACAGAAAAAACAGCCGAAAGACATATGAAACTGTCTTGAAATAACGGGCACGAAACAAGTTAGCTTGAGCGGCGGAATGTTTGCCTCTCCGGACCGCCGCCTGCGGTATCGGCATACTTCCCTGTGGCTCGGGCTGTCCCGCGGGCGGCGGCCTGGCGCTGGTTGTCAGAAGGCGGGAACGGATTATGTTGCGTTGCAAGGCAAATGAAGAGCGGGCAGCACATGCAAAACGCGCGGGACGCGCTGATGGTCGGACGTACCACGGATGGCCGTCTGGTCCAGCGCCCGCTGTCGCCGCATTTGCAGGTCTACAAGCCGCAGCTCACCTCCGTGCTGTCCATCTTCCATCGCATCACCGGCGTGGCGCTCTCGGCCGCGACCCTGTTGCTGGTCTGGTGGCTGGCGGCGGCGGCGGCATCCGACGCCGCCTACGCCACGGTGTCGGCGGTGCTGCGGTCGCCGCTCGGGCTGCTGGTGCTGTTCGGCTGCACGGCGGCGAACTGGTATCATTTCTGCGCGGGCGTGCGCCATCTCGGCTGGGATAGCGGCCACGGCTACTCGCTGCCGGCGGTGCACGCCACCGGCTGGGCGACGCTGGTCGCCACGGCGGCGCTGACGCTGCTCACCTGGGTCGGCGTGTGGGCGGTGATCTGAGCATGGCCGATCCCTCGAACCCGGCCGATACGCTGGCCGATACGCTGCATGTGCAGGTGCTGCGCTCGCAACTGGGCCGCGCGCGCGGCCTGGGCGCGGCCCGGACCGGCACCGCCGTATGGTGGGCGGAGCGGGTGACCTCGGTGGCGCTGGTGCCGCTGACGTTGTGGTTCACCTATGCGGCGCTTCACTTGACCGGGAAGCCGCGCGCCGGGGTCGCCCACTTCGTCGCCAACCCGGTCAATGCGACCCTGATGATCGCATTGCTGGTCATCGTCTTTCACCACACTCAACTGGGTTTGCAGGTGGTGATCGAGGATTATGTTCATGCCGAACGGGTGAAGATGCCGCTGCTGCTGCTGATCAAGGCGGCGTGTGCGCTGCTGGCGCTGGCGGGCGTGATCTCCGTGCTGAAGCTGGCCCTGGCGGGCTGACCCTCGCCGCAACACGGACTGACACCATGAACGCGATCTCCAGGCCTGCCGCCACCGCCTATTCGGTGATCGACCACACCTATGACGTGGTGGTGGTGGGCGCTGGCGGCGCCGGGCTGCGCGCGACCCTCGGCATGGGCGCGTCGGGCCTCAAGACCGCCTGCATCAGCAAGGTGTTCCCGACCCGCAGCCACACCGTGGCGGCCCAGGGCGGCATTGGCGCCTCGCTCGGCAACATGGGCGAGGACGACTGGCGCTGGCACATGTACGACACCGTGAAGGGGTCGGACTGGCTCGGCGACCAGGACGCCATCGAGTACATGTGCCGCGAGGCGGTGCCGGCGGTGTACGAGCTGGAGCATTACGGCGTGCCGTTCAGCCGCACCGAGGACGGCCGTATCTACCAGCGCCCGTTCGGCGGACACATGAAGGAGTACGGCAAGTCGCCGGCGATGCGCGCCTGCGCCGCCGCCGACCGCACCGGCCACGCCATCCTGCACACGCTCTACCAGCAGTCGCTGAAGCACGAGGTCGAGTTCTTCATCGAGTATTTCGCGCTCGACCTGATCATGGACGAGGACGGCGCCTGCCGGGGCGTGATGGCGTGGTCGCTGGAGGACGGCACCATGCACCGTTTCCGCGCGCAGACCGTGGTGCTGGCGACTGGCGGCTATGGCCGCGCCTACCAGTCCTGCACCTCCGCCCACACCTGCACCGGCGACGGCGGCGGCATGGTGCTGCGCGCCGGGCTGCCGGCGCAGGACATGGAGTTCGTGCAGTTCCACCCGACCGGCATCTTCCCGGCCGGCTGCCTGATCACCGAGGGCGCGCGCGGCGAGGGCGGCTACCTCACCAACAGCGAGGGCGAGCGCTTCATGGAGCGTTACGCGCCGACCGCCAAGGATCTCGCCTCGCGCGACGTGGTCAGCCGTTCGATGACGCTGGAGATCAACGCCGGGCGCGGCTGCGGGCCGAACAAGGACCACATCCTGCTGCACCTGGAGCATCTCGGCGCCGACCTGCTGCACGAGCGGCTGCCCGGCATCAGCGAGACGGCGCGGGTGTTCGCCGGCGTCGACCTGACCCGCGCGGCGATCCCCGTGTTGCCGACCGTGCACTACAATATGGGCGGCATTCCCACCAACCTGCGCACCGAGGTGCTGCGCCCGACCCGCGACGACCCGGATGCGGTGGTGCCCGGCCTGATGGCGGTCGGCGAGGCGGCCTGCGTCTCGGTCCATGGCGCCAACCGCCTCGGCACCAACTCGCTGCTCGACCTGGTGGTGTTCGGTCGCGCGGCCGCGCACCGCGCCACCGAGATGCTGAAGCCTGGAGCCAGCCAGCGGCCGCTGCCGGCCGGGGCGGGCGACGCCGCCCTGGCGCGCTTCGATCGTACCCGCCACGCCCATGGCGGCACCAAGGTTGCTGCGTTGCGCGGCGAACTGCAACAGACGATGCAGCGCCATGCGGCGGTGTTCCGCAGCACCGACAGCCTGCGCGAGGGCGTCGGCAGGATGCAGCGGCTATGGACCGGGCTGTCCGACATCGCGGTCACCGACCGCAGCCTGGTCTGGAACAGCGATCTGGTGGAGGCGCTGGAGCTGGACAACCTGATGGGCAACGCCATGGCCACCATGGTCAGCGCCGAGGCGCGGCCCGAAAGCCGGGGCGCCCACGCGCATGACGACTACCCCGACCGCGACGACGCCCATTGGATGAAGCATACGCTCAGCTATGTGGACGACGCCGGCGCGGTGACGCTCGATTACCGCCCGGTGCGGATGCAGACGCTGACCAACGAGGTCAGCGTGTTCCCGCCCAAGAAGCGAGTTTACTGAGATGGTTGAGTTCGCCCTACCCCGCAACAGCAAGATCCAGCCCGGCGTCACACACAAGGCACCCGCCGGCACCAAGCGCGCGCGCGCGTTCAAGATCTATCGCTGGAACCCCGACGACGGCAAGAATCCGCAGACCGACACCTACGAACTCGACCTCGATGCGTGCGGGCCGATGGTGCTGGACGCGCTCATCAAGATCAAGAACGAGGTCGACCCGACCCTGACCTTCCGCCGCTCCTGCCGCGAGGGCATCTGCGGCTCCTGCTCCATGAATATCGACGGCACCAACACGCTGGCCTGCCTGAAGCCGATCGACGAGGTGCGCGGCGACATCCGCATCAACCCGCTGCCGCACATGGCGGTGGTGAAGGACTTAGTGCCTGACCTCAGCCATGCCTACGCGCAACTGCGCAGCATCGAGCCGTGGCTGCAATCCGACACCCCGCCGCCGCCCGACGCCGAGCGGTTGCAGAGCAAGGCGGAGCGCGCCGAGCTGGACGGCATGTGGGAGTGCATCCTGTGCTTCTGCTGCACCACATCCTGCCCCAGCTACTGGTGGAACGGCGACCGCTACCTGGGGCCGGCGGTGCTGCTGGCCGCCTACCGCTTCATTGCCGACAGCCGCGACGAGAGCACCGGCGCGCGGCTGGACGCGTTGCAGGACCCGTTCAAGCTATACCGCTGCCACACCATCATGAACTGCACCCAGACCTGCCCAAAGGGCCTGAACCCGGCCAAGGCCATCGGCAAGATCAAGGAGCTGATGATCGAGCGGCAGGGCTGAACTCTAGGCCGGCTGAAAGCGGGGCTTGACCTTCCAGCGGTGGGAAGGTGGAGGCTGCGTCCGCAACGGAGGCGATCTCATGCGGACCATGTTCTACCTATCGGCGCTCGGCCTTGCCCTGGCGATCGGCCCGGCGGCCACGGCTCAGCAAGCCGCACCCGGCGCCGCGCCAATGCCCGGCGCGGATGCGGCGCCGATGATGGCCGCAATGAACCGGATGATGGCGGCCATGGCGGCCGCGCCGATGACCGGCGACGCCGACCGCGATTTCGTGGCGATGATGATCCCACATCACCAGGGCGCCATCGACATGGCGCGATACGAGCTGGCCCACGGCCACGACCCGGCCATGCGCAAGCTGGCGCAGGACGTTGTCGCCGCGCAGGAAAGCGAGATCGCCACCATGACCGCATGGCGGAATGGCCATGCGGCGACACCATAGGCATTGATCCGGCGCCGCCCGGAACCCTCATAATCCAAAGTGATGTGGACAGGAGGGCGGCATGGTCATCGGCGAGGCGGCGCGGGCGTCGGGCATTAGCGCCAAGATGCTGCGCTACTACGAGGCCATCGGCCTGATCCCGGCGGCCGGGCGGACCGCATCCGGCTATCGCGTCTATGGCCGTGCCGAGGTGGACACGCTGCGGTTCATCCGCCGGGCACGCGACCTGGGCCTGTCGATGGACCGCATCCGCCTGCTGGTCGGCCTGTGGCGCGACCGCACGCGGCCTAGCCGCGAGGTGAAGCGCATCGCCACCGAGCATGTGGCCGAACTGCGCGCCAGGATCGTCGAACTGACCGCGATGTGCCGCACGCTGGAACACCTGGCTGAGGCGTGCCATGGCGACCAGATGCCGGATTGCCCGATCCTGAGCGACCTCGAGGCGGGCGGCGGCCGGTCCTTGGCCGCTTAACTCGCGTCGGCCAGCACCATCGCCGCACCGCGCAGCGCCACCATCATGGTCGGCGCGTTGGTGTTGCCCGACACCACCGCCGGGAACACCGAGGCGTCGATCACCCGCAGCCGCTCGATGCCATGCACGCGCAGCCGCGCGTCGACGCCGCTGTCCTCAATCGCCGGCCCCATGCGCACGGTGCCGCACGGGTGATAGACGCTACCGGCGCGGGCGCGGAAATCCGCTGTCAGCGCGGCGTCGCTGACCACATCCGGACCGGGCGAGAGTTCCGCCACGATCTCGTCCGCCAGCGCCGGCTGGGCGGCAAGGCGGCGGATCAGCTTCACCCCCGCCAGCATGTCGGCCACGTCCCGCGCCGTGCCGAACGCATTCGGGAAGATCAGCGGCGGCGCGAACGCATCCGCCGAGCGGGCCAGGATGCTGCCCCGGCTTTGCGGGCGGCAACTGGACAGGCCGATGCAGAAGCCCGGAAACGGATCGGGCCGCAGCAATGCCCGCGTGCCGGCCGCGCCATCGAGGGTGCTGATGGCCTGAAGGTAAAGCTGCACGTTGGGCCGCGTGGCCTGCGGGCCGGTGCGCACGAAGCCGCCGCCCTGGTTGAGGCTCAGGCTCAGCGGGCCGCGCCCGGTCAGCAGGAATTGCGCCCCGGCAACGAGCTTGCCCCACCACGGGCGCAGCGTCTGGTTCAGCGTCGGCGAGCGGGCGCGGAACGTGTAGTTGATGCCGAGATGGTCCTGTAGGTGATGGCCGATGGCGGGGCTGTCCAGCGCCACCGCGACGCCGATCGCGGCCAGATGCGCGGCGGGACCGATGCCGGAGCGATGCAGCAGCGCGGGCGAGGCCACGGCGCCCGCGGCCACGATCACCTCGCGCGTCGCGCGCAGAATCTGGCGCTGGCCATCGCGCACGATCTCGACGCCGGTGGCGCTGCGGCCGTCCAGCACGACGCGAACGGCGTGCGCCTGGGTGAACAGCGCCACGTTCGCCCGCCGCAACGCCGGGCGCAGGAACGCGCGGGCGGCGGAACAGCGCCAGCCGTGGCGGGTGTTGATCTGGTAGGCGCCGACCCCGTCCTGGCTGGCGCCGTTGAAGTCGCGGTTGAGCGCGAACCCGGCCTGCCGCCCCGCCTCGATGAAGCGTCGCGCCAGCGGGTGCAGCCGGGCGGACACATCGGTGACATGCACCGGGCCGCCGGTGCCGCGCCACGCATCGCCGCCAGCCTGGTTATCCTCCAGCGCCTTGAACGCCGGCAGCACGTCGGCGTAGCCCCAGCCCGGATTGCCCGCCGCCGCCCAGTCGTCGTAGTCGCCGGGATGGCCGCGCACCCAGACCATGGCGTTGATCGAGCCGGAGCCGCCGAGCAGCCGGCCACGCGGCCAGTAGTCGCGCCGCCCGCCCAGGCCGGGGTCCGGCTCGGCATGGTAGTTCCAGCCGATCGACTGGTCGTAGTACGTCTTCCCGTAGCCGAGCGGCATCTGCACGAACAGGCGCCGGTCGCTGCCGCCGGCCTCGATTACCGCGACGCTGTGGCGGCCGTCGGCGGAGAGCCGCTCGGCCAGCACGCAGCCGGCCGAGCCGGCGCCGACCACGATGAAATCGAAACTCTGGCCGGTTAGACTCCGGTGGTTCAAAGCCGCGCTGGAAATCCGGGCGCGCGCAGGTCGGCGCCGACCGCATCCTCCAGCAGCTTGACCACCTGCGTCGAATTGGCGCCGCCGCCGTACGCCGACCGGGCACGGATGAAGCTCTGCATCGCCACCGAAGCAAGGTCGAGCGGCACGCCGAACGCGGCGCCGAAGCCGAGCGCGAAACCCAGGTCCTTCACCGCGAGATCCATGCTGAAGTCGATGGCGTAGCTGCCGTTGAGGATCAACTGGCCCTCGGTCTCGTGGACGAAGCTGTTGCCGGAACTGGCCTTGATGACGTGGAACGCCTGCGCCAGATCGAGGCCGCCCTGGCGCGCCAGCATCAGCGCCTCGCCGGTGGCGAGCAGGTGGATGAACGCCAGCATGTTGGTGATGACCTTCATCACCGCCGCGCGGCCGAGCGGCCCGACGTGGAAGATCTCGCGTCCCATCGCCGCCAGCGCCGGGCGGTGCAGCGCGAACAGTGTCGCATCGCCGCCGACGATCACGGTGAGCTCGCCGGTTGCCGCCAGATGCACGCCGCCGGTGACGGGCGCCTCCAGCATCGCGACATCCGCCGCGCTGGCGAGTGCCGCCATGCGCAGCACCTCCGCCTCGCCGTTGGTGCTCATCTCGATCCAGGCGCCGCCCGCGCGCAGCCCGGACAGGATGCCGCGCGGGCCGGACAGCACATGCAGCGAGGCGGCCGGGGAGGGCAGGCAGGTGATGACCGCATCCACCCGCCCGGCCAGTTCCTGCGGATCGTCCGCCCAGTGCGCGCCGCGCGCCAGCAGCCCGGCGGCGGCGTCCCGGTGCAGGTCATGCACCACCAGGTCGAAGCCCGCGCGCAGCAGGCTGCCGGCAAGGTGCGCGCCGAGGTGGCCAAGGCCGATGAAGCCGTAGCGCACGGTCATTGCCCCACCGCCGTCGGGCCGAACACCGGCACCAGATGCAGGGCCGAGCCGGTGTAGGGATGCGCCAGCGCCACCGCCTCGTTCAGTTCCACGCCCAGGCCAGGTGCCGTGGGCGGGATCACGTAGCCGTCCTCCCACTGGATCGGCTTGGCCAGCAACGCGGCGAAGAAGCCGTCGAAGCGGCCGATGCTCTCCAGGATCAGGAAGTTCGGGCTGCACGTCGCCAACTGGATGTTGGCGGCGGCGACCACCGGGCCGCAGTACAAATGCGGGGCAATCTGCGCGTAATGCGCCTCCGCCATGCCGGCGATCTTCTTGGCCTCCAGCAGGCCGCCGACGCGGCCCAGGTTCATCTGCACGATCGACGCGGCGCGGGTCTCCAGCAGCCGGGCGAACTCGTATTTGGTGGTCAGCCGCTCGCCGGCGGCGATCGGGATCGAGGTCGCGCGGGCGACCATCGCCATCTCCTCGGGCATCTCCGGCGGCACCGGCTCCTCGAACCACAGCGGCTCGTAGGCCTCCAGCCGCCGCGCCATGCGGATCGCGCCGGACGTGGTGAACTGGCCGTGGGTGCCGAACAGGATGTCGCAGCGCGTGCCGACCGCTTCGCGCACCCGCCTGCACATCGCCTCCGACAGTTCCAGCCGCTCCAGGCTGGGCTGGCGCGGGTCGAAGGTGGAGTAGGCGCCAGCCGGATCGAACTTCACGGCGGTAAAACCCATCGCCACGTAGTCGAGCGCGCGCGCCGCCGCCGCGTCGGGGTCGTCATAGACGGCGGAAGCGGAGTAGGCGTCCTCGCCCAGTTCCGCGCGCGGATACAGGTAGGTGTAGCTGCGCAGCCGCTCATGCGCCCGCCCGCCTAGGAGCTGGTACACCGGCTTGTCCACCGCCTTGCCGACGATGTCCCACAGCGCCATCTCGATCCCGCTCAGCACGCCCAGCAAGGAGATGTCCGGACGCTGCGAGTAGCCACGGCCATAGACGTTGCGCCACAGACGCTCGATGGCGAACGGGTCGGCGTCCAGCACGTGATGTTCGAACACGTCCTCGATCATGGCGACGACCGCGCGTGGGCCGAAGCTCGCGGTATAAACCTCGCCGACACCCTCGATGCCGGTGTCGGTGACCAGCTTCAGGAACAGGAAGTAGCGCCCGCCCTGGGTCGGCGGCGGGTTGCCCACCACGAAGGTCTTGAGGGCCTGGATTTTCATGGAGCCGGCCCTCGTTGCGAAAACGCTATCCTATCCCATCCGGGTCGGCGGCATAGGGCCTTAGCTACGAAGGTGGCGGCTTCTGCCGCGTCAGGATACGCGCCATTGCGCCATGGTTGGCGGTCGCGGCGTCGTACATCCGCGCCAGATCGGCCTTCAGCGCGGTGCGGGAGCCGCCGTCCAGGTAGATCATGTGCCCGGACGGGTAGTACCGGACGGTCAGGTTCTGGCGCACGGCGGCGTTGGCCAGCGGCATGTCGCGCAGGTCGAGCGTGGTCTGGAAGAACGGCGTCACCGAGTCGAAGTAGCCGTTGGCCGACAGCACCTTAAGGTCGACGTTCAGGCTCATCGTCGCCGCGAGGTCGCCGGCGGTGTAGAGGACCACACGGCCGTCCACGTCCAGCCCCTTCTGCGCCCCGGTCGGGTCGGTGTGATGGAAGTCCCAGTTCAGGAAGGCCTGGTCGTTGAGGTCGGTGAACGACGACGCCGAGGTGTAGCGCAGCTCGTCGTTGAGGTAGCTGTTCCACATCGCGGTATAGACCCCGTTCACCGCCGTCATGGTGGGGTCGTTGCCGCCGGATTTCGGGTCGATGTGCCCGGCGATGCCGGTGTCGATGCCGGTGGCGCGCCCATCGTACGAGCCGAGCGCCAGCCCCTGGTCGGCCAGCAACGCCACCAGGAACGCCGCCGTGCCCTGCTGGCTCGCCGCCGCCACGTTCAGCGACCAACTGCCAAGCGTGGTGGCGTCGATGCCGATCTCCGCCGCCAGCTTCGCCACCGCCGCCGGATCGGCCTTCGGGAACGACGCCAGCACCGCCGGGTACTCGGCCTCCGCATACCGCATGGCGCGCGCCGCATAGGCCGGCAGGTCCGGCAGCGGGCGCTCGGCGACCTTGCCGTGATACCAGGCATCCGCCGCCCAGGTCGGCAGCAGCCCGACCGGGTTGCCGGCCTGCGAGTAGTCCAGGATGGACGATACCAGCGTGAGGCCGTTCAGCTCCACGCCATCCTCGTGCAGCATGTAGGCCAGCACCGAGCTGCGCGG
>JAYTQW010000124.1:0-11106 GCA_043746535.1 Rhodospirillales bacterium | reverse complement strand
CGAGGCGGGCTTCACCGGGCCGACCCTGGTGCTGGTCGGAGCCGTGGTCAGCCTGGCGCACATCGCCACCGCAAGCGAGCGGCTGGCCGCGTGATCCCGGCGGCGGCCCAGCGTTTCGCGCCCTATGTCGCCACCCTCGGGCGAGGCCCCGGCCGCTCCCGCGCGCTGACCCGCGAGGAGGCGCGCGCGGCGTTCGCGATGGTGCTCGCCGGTGAGCCGGACCCGCATCAGGTCGGCGCGTTCCTGATGCTGCTGCGCTATCGCGGCGAGGATGCCGACGAGATCTCCGGCCTGGTCGAGGCGGCGCGCGACGCGCCCGGCTTTCGCGGCGAGCTGGTGGCCGACCTCGACTGGCCCTCGTACGGCGCCGGGCGCACCCGCGCGGCGCCCTGGTTCCTGCTTTCGGCGCTGGCGCTGGCACGCGCCGGCGTCCGCGTGCTGATGCACGGCGGCAACGCCTTCTCCACCGGGCTGTCGGTGGCCGGCGGCCTCCAGGCGCTCGGCCTGCGACCCGCCGCCAGCGTCGCCGACGCGGCCCGCGCGCTGGCCGTGACGCGGTTCGCCTACCTGCCCATCGGCGTGCTGCGCCCGGAGCTGGAGCGCCTGCTGGAGCTGCGCCACCTGTTCGGCCTGCGCTCGCCGGTCAACACGGTGGCGCGGCTGCTCGACCCGGCGCGGGCGGAGGCGGGCGTCGACGGCGTGTTCCACCCGGCCTATCTCGACGTGCACATGGGCGTCGCCGAGCGCATGGCCCGGCCCCGGCTGCTGGTGCTGAAGGGCGGCGGCGGCGAGGCGGAACGCAACCCGGCCAAACCGGCGGCGCTGCACGTCTGGTCGCGCGAACATGGGCGCACTGAACTGCTGTGCCCGCCATTCATCGTGGCGCCGGGCGAGGTTGATCCGCCCGACGAAGCAGGCCTGTTCGCGGCGGTGTGGCATGGCAAGGCGCTGCCCGCTCGCCCGCTCGCCACCATCCAGGCCACCATCGCCATCGCCCTGCTCGCCACCGGGCAGGCCGCCTCGCCCGAGCTGGCCGACGCCGAGGCCGGCCGCATCTGGGCGGCCCGGCTAAGCCTAAAGGAACGCTGATGCTCGACCCCGCCTTCCGGGCGCGGCTGCACGCCATCGTCGGCGATGCCGGGCTGCTGACCGATGCCGCCGACACCGCCGCCTACGCGACCGACTGGCGCGGGCTGTACCAGGGCCGCACGCCCGCCGTCCTGCGCCCGGCCTCGCCCGCCGAACTGGCGGCGGTGGTGCGCGCCTGTGTCGCGGCGGGGGTGGCGATGGTGCCGCAGGGCGGCAACACCTCCCTGGTGGTCGGCGCCACGCCGGACGCGGACGGCAGCCAGGTCGTGGTGGCGCTGGGGCGGATGCGGGCGGTGCGCGCCATCGACCCCGTCGACATGACCATGACGGTCGAGGCCGGGGTCACGCTGAAGGCGGCGCAGGACGCGGCCCTCGCTGCCGGCTGCCAGTTGCCGCTGTCGATCTCGTCGGAGGGCACCGCCCAGATCGGCGGCGTGCTGGCCGCCAACGCCGGCGGCAACAACACGCTGCGGCATGGCAACGCCCGCGACCTGGTGCTGGGGCTGGAGGTGGTGCTGCCGGACGGGCAGCTTTGGGCCGGCCTGCGCCGGCTGCGCAAGGACAACACCGGCTACTGCCTGCGCCAGTTGTTCGTCGGCAGCGAGGGCACGCTCGGCTTCATCACCGCCGCCGTGCTGAAGCTGGTGCCGGCCCCGCGCGAGACGGCGGTGGCGCTGTGCGCGGTGGCCTCGCCGGCGGCGGCGCTGGCGCTGTTCACCCGCTTCCGCCGCCACGATCCGGGCGCGGTCAACGCCTTCGAGTACATGTCCGGCACCGGCATGGCCCTGGTGCAGCGGTACATCCCCGGCGCCACCCTGCCGCTCGCGGCCCCGGCGGCGCATTACGCGCTGGTCGAGCTGTCGTCGTCGCGGGAGCATGCGCGGCTGCGCGAGAGCCTGGAGCAGGTGCTGGAGGCGGCCTTGGAGGACGGCGTGGTGGAGGACGCGGCCATCGCCGACAGCGTGGCCCAGGTGGCGGCGCTGTGGCGGCTGCGCGAGGAGCACGCGGAGGCGCAGAAGCGGTGCGGCGCCAACGTGAAGAACGACGTGTCGGTGCCGGTGTCGCGCGTGCCGGCGCTGATCGAGCGCGCCACGGCGGCGTGCGAGGCGCTGCTGCCGGGCATCCGCGCGGTGCCGTTCGGGCATATGGGGGATGGCAACATCCACATGAACTTCGTGCAGCCGGAGGGCATGGACCCGGCCGCGTTCATGGCGCTGGACCACGCCATCATGGACGCGGTGGCCACCGTTGCCCGCGCGCTGGACGGCAGCTTCTCCGCCGAGCACGGGGTCGGGCGGCTCAAGAGCTACATGATGCCGGACTGGCGCGGCGGCGCGGAACTCGACGCCATGCGCCGGATCAAGGCGGCGCTCGACCCCGCCCATCTGATGAACCCCGGCACGCTGCTGCCGCCGCCGTCCTCGCGTTCCGACTGAGCGCGGCCCCGGCGATGCCTGATCGGTATGGCCTTCCGCCTCGCGGCGCGGGTAGGATGGGCCATGGCATCGGCCTCGACCTTCAACCCATCCCTGCGCCGGCGCGGCTCGGCGCTGCATGTGAGCCAGGTCGACCGCTACCTGTTCCGGCAGTTGCTGCTGGCGCTGGTCGCCACCACCGGCGGCCTGGTGGCGCTGATCTGGCTCACCCAGTCGATCCGCTTTGTCGAGCTGGTGGTCAACCGGGGCCTGTCGCTGCTGGTGTTCCTGCAACTCACCAGCCTGCTGCTGCCCAACTTCGTCGCGGTGATCCTGCCGATCACCACCTTCGTCGCGGTGCAGTTCGTCTATCAGCGGCTGGCCGGCGACCGCGAGCTGACCGTGTTGCGCGCCGCCGGGCTGTCGCCGCTGGCACTGGCGCGGCCGGCGCTGGCACTGACCGTCCTGGTCATGGCCGGCTGCCTCGCGCTCAACCTGGATGTTGTTCCGGCCAGCTTCGCCTCGTTCCGGCAGTTCCAGTTCGAGATCCGCAACCGCGTCGCCGCATTCCTGTTGCAGGAGGGGGTGTTCACCACGGTCTCCGACAACCTTACCGTGTATGTCCGCGCCCGCGACCCGGACGGCACCCTGCGCGGCATCCTGGTCGACGACGCGCGCCAGCCGCACAGCCACGCCACCATCCTGGCCGAGAGCGGGCGCCTGATTTCGACCGGCGGCGCGCCCCGCGTGCTGCTGCTGAATGGCTCGCGCGAAGAGATCGATCGGCAGACCGGGCGGCTCAACGTGCTGACCTTCGCCCAGAACACGGTCGATCTGGCCGAGGCCGCCAAGGGCGACGAGCAGCGTTTCCGCGACCCCACCGAAATGTCGCTGGGCGAGTTGTTCAACCCGCCGCCCGGACTGATTTCGGACCGCGACCGCCCGAAGCTGCTGGTCGAGGCATACCGCCGGCTATCCGGGCCGTTCAACGCGGCGAGCTTCGCCATGGTGGCGCTGGTGACGGTGCTGATGGGCGGCTTCCGCCGCTACGGCAACCTGGTGCGCCCGCTGGCCTCGGTGCTGATCGTGGTGGCGCTGCTGGCCGGGGGCCTCGCCGTCGCCAACCTGGCGCAGCGCATCCCCGCGCTGCTGCCGCTGATCTGGGTGGTGGCGGTGCTGCCGGGCGTGGTCGGCGCCTGGCTGGTGATCGGGCCGCAATGGAACCTGGTGCCGGGGCCGCTGGTGCGTCTGATCGAGGCGCTCTGACCATGCCCGCCACGCTGTCCCTGTACATCGCGCGCGGCTTCACCCTGGCGGTGCTGGCGATGGTCGCGGCATTGTCGCTGCTGGTGTCGCTGTTCGACTTCATCGAACTGTTGCGCCGCTCGGCCAGCAAGCCCGACGCGGGCTTCGGGCTGGTCGCGGAGATCGCGGCGCTGCGGCTGCCGTGGATCATGATGGAGATCCTGCCGTTCGCCGTGCTGCTCGGTGGCATCATCGCGTTCTGGCGGCTGACCCGCTCCTCGGAGCTGATCGTGGCGCGCGCCGCCGGGGTCTCGGCGTGGCAGTTCCTGGCGGCGCCGGTGCTGTGCGCGGTGGCGCTCGGCGGCTTCGCGACGGCGGCGGTCAGCCCTGTCTCGGCGGTGATGCGGGCACGGGCGGGGGCGCTGGACGACACCTATCTGCGCACCGGCGGCGGCCCGCTCACGCTTGCCGGCGGCCAGCTATGGCTGCGCCAGGCCGATCGCGGCCTCGACCCGCAAGGGGTGGCGATCCTGCATGCCGAGCACGTCAGCCTGAAAGGCAACGAACTCGGCGCCGCCGGGATCAGCGTGTTCCGGCTGGCGCCGGGGGATCGCCTGCTGCAACGCATCGACGCGGTCGGCGCCCATCTGCGCCCCGGCGTCTGGCTGCTCGACCTTGCCCGCACCGTGACGCCGGGCAAGCTGCCGAGCGCGCCCGCGGGGATGCGGCTGCCGACCGACCTCACCGTGGCGCGGGTGCAGGAGAGCTTCGCCGAGCCGGACACCTTCTCGGTATGGGCGCTGCCCGGTTTCATCGCCCTGCTGGAGCGTTCCGGCTTCTCGGCGATCCGCCACCGGCTGCACTTCCAGTCGCTGCTGGCGCTGCCGCTGCTGTGCGGGACGATGTGCCTGCTGGCGGCTGGGTTCTCCATGCGCCCAAGCCGGCGCGGCGGTGTCGCGCAGATGATCGGCAGCGGCATCGCCGCCGGCTTCGCGCTGTTCATGGTATCCAAGGTGGCGGCCGAGTTCGGCCAGTCCGGCGCATTGCCGGTAACGCTGGCGGCCTGGGCGCCGACCGCCTCGGGCCTGCTGTTCGCGGTGGCGCTGCTGCTGCATCTGGAGGATGGCTGATGCGCCAAGCTTTGCGTACCCATACCTGGCGCCCCCAGACTTGGCATCACTGGCTGCTCGGCACCGCCGTCGTGCTCGGCGCCGCCGGCCTGGCCCATGTCGCGGCCCACGCGCAGTTTGCGGCCCTCGGCGCCGGCTCGACAGCGCCGGTGCAGCGCGACCAGCCGGTGTACTACACCGCCGACCGCGCCGAGTACGACCGCGACGGCGGCCTGGTGACACTCAGCGGCCATGTCGAGATCTGGCAGAACGATCGCATCCTGCGGGCCGACCGCGTCACCTACAACCGCGCCACCAAGGTTGCGGCGGCCACCGGCCATGTCGTGCTGCTCGACCCGGACGGGCAGGTGCTGTTCTCGGACTACGCCGAGCTGACCGGCGGGCTGAAGGACGGCATCATGAAGAACCTGTCGGCGCAACTGGCCGAGAACGGCCACCTCGCCGCCAACGGCGCGCGCCGCACCGAGGGCAAGATCAACGAACTCAGCCGCGCCATCTACACCACCTGCAACGTCTGCGCGCGGCACCCGGAACGCTCTCCGCTGTGGGACATCCGCGCCCGCTCGGCGGTGCAGGACCTGGAGCACAAGCGGATCGAGTACCGCGACGCGGTACTCGACATCTACGGCGTGCCGGTCGCCTATTTCCCGTATTTCACCCACGCCGACCCGTCGGTGAAGCGGGCCAGCGGCTTCCTGGTGCCCTCCGCCGGCTCCGGCAGCAGGCTCGGCGTGTTCGCGCAGATCCCGTATTTCTGGGCGATCGACCCGAACCAGGACGCCACCATCATCGCCGTGCCGGCGAGCAAGTCCGGCGGCCAGGCCGACGTGGTGTACCGCCGCCGCTTCAACGAGGGCGACGTGCGCGTGCTGGGATCGGTCGGCGTCGACAAGCCCATCAAGGGCGGCTCCAGCCCGGGCGGCTACCTCTCGACCCAGGGCCAGTTCGCCATCGACGACGAGTATCGCTGGGGCTTCGACATCAACCGCGCCTCGTCGGCGCGCTACCTCAGCGACTACAAGCAGGCCGACACCGGCGACCTGCTCAGCAGCCAGGCCTACCTGGAGGGCTTCGGGCAAGGCTCCTACTCGCGCCTCGACGCGCATGTCTATCAGGGGCTGACCACCCGTTACCAGACCGCGTTGATACCGTACGCCGTGCCTCGCTACGAGTACAGCTTCTTCGGCCAGCCCGACGCGCTGGGCGGCCGCACCTCGGTCGATGTCATGGGCTTCAACGTGTTGCGCGGCGCCGGCACCAACACCCAGCGCGCCAGCATCCGCGGCAACTGGGAGCGGCCGTACAACGGCGCGCTGGGCGACCTGTGGAAACTGGTGTTCCATGTCGACGCCGCCGCCTACCAGACCCATGGCCTCGACCGCGAGCCGAGCTGGGGGGCGGCCGGGGGCGCCACCTCCGCGCAGGGCATGCCGACGGCGGCGGTGGAGCTGCACTGGCCGTTCCAGCATTCCGGCGACTGGGGCACCCAGGTGATCGAGCCGATCGTGCAGCTCATCGCAGCACCACAGGCGCCGAGCTACGGCTTCGGCCACCGCGCCAACGGCACGGCGTTCGTGAACACGACCATCCCGAACGAGGACAGCACCGACCTTGAGTTCACCGATGCCAACCTGTTCAGCCTGAACCGCTTCGCCGGCATCGACCGGCTGGAGGGGGGCGAGCGCGCCAGCGTGGCGCTGCACGGCGCCTGGTATTTCGGCGGTGGCCAGCAACTGGATGGCCTGGTCGGGCAGTCGTACCGCGTTCATAACGACCCGGCGTTCCTGTCCGGCACCGGGCTGGGCGGCACCGTGTCGGACATCGTCAGCCACCTGTCCTACACGCCGAACCAGTATTTCGACCTGACCACGCGCGAGCGGTTCGACCACAAGACGTTGCGGTTGCAGTTCGCCGACACCGTGGCCTCGGCCGGGCCGGGCTGGCTGAAGGCCAATGTCGGTCATTTCTACAGCACGCACGACATCTCGACCTACTACGACCTGCCGCCCACCGGCGTCCTGCCGGCGGTGGTGCGAAACGAGGTCTCGGTCGGGCTCTCGACCAGTTTCCTCGACCATTACCGGCTGTCCGCCTTCACCCGTCGCGACCTGCGGCTGGATCGGGCGGTGTCGGTCGGCGGCACCGCCGCCTATGAGGACGAGTGCCTGATCCTCAGCGGCAGCTTCTACCAGCGCTACACCTCGCTGGCCGGCGACCACGGCAACACGGCGGTGGTGTTCCAGGTGACCTTCAAGACTGTCGGCACCTTCGGCTTCCACGCGCTATAGTGCGACGCCTCGATGACGCCGCGCCTCGATCCAGGAGTTCTCCCATGTCCCGGCCCCACCGCCCCACGCCGCTGCTGCCCATCCTTGGCCTGCTGCCGGCATTGCTGCTCGGTCAGCTAATCGCGCTCCCTCAGGCCCGCGCCCAGGATCGCACCCAGGACCGCGCCGCCCCGGACACCGGCCTGGACCCATCGCCCACGGCGCCGCCGGCCGCCACCCCGAACGGCGCCCCGGACGTGGGCAGCGCGCCGGCGCCGCTGACCGCGCGTCCTGGCCTCGGCAATTCGGCCTCGATCGTGGCGGTGGTGAACGGCGACGTCATCAGCCAGGCCGATGTCGACAACCGCAGCCGGCTGTTCGCGCTGTCCAGCGGCCTGCCGCAAAGTCCCGACGTGCTGGCCCGGCTGGCGCCGCAGGTGACCAAGCAACTGATCGACGAGCGCCTGCGCCTGCAAGAGGTGCAGCGCCGCCATATCGTCGTCAGCGACCAGGAGATCGCCCGCGCCATCGACGAGGTGGAGCAGCGCAACGGCATGCCGCCCGGCACCCTGCGCCACCGCCTTGCCGCCGACGGGGTCGAGCTGCGCACGCTGATCGACCAGATCCGGGTGCAGATCGGCTGGACCCGGGTGTTGCGGCAGGCGCTGGGCAATCAGGCCGAGGTCAGCAACGCCGACCTCGCGGCGCAGGCGCAGGCGCTGAAGAACGACATCGGCAAGCCGGAGTACCGCATCAGCGAGATCTTCGTGCCGGTGGAGAACCCTTCGGCCAGCGAGGGCGCCCGCAAGTTCTCCGACACGGTCATCCAGCAACTGCGCGCCGGCGCCCCGTTCGCCGTGGCCGCGGCGCAGTTCAGCCAGAGCCAGACCGCGTTGCAGGGCGGCGATCTCGGCTGGGTGCAGGGCGGCGAGATGGACCCGGCGGTGCAGCGCGTCGTGGCGGAGATGCCACCGGGCGCCATCAGCAACCCGATCCGCGTGCCCGGCGGCTTCACCATCGTGACCCTGCGCGCCAAGCGCGTCGTGGGCGAGCAATCGTCCACCGTCCTCTCGATCCGCCAGGCGTTCCTGCCGTTCAGCACGCCGCTCAACCAGCAGGCGCCGACCGCGCAGCAGCGCGCGGCGCTGGAGCAGGCGCGCAAGATCTCCAGCACCGCCCGCGACTGCCCGGCAATCGAGGCGGCGAACGCCAGCCTGGGCGCCAAGCGCCCGGCCGATCCGGGGCCGGTCGACCTGGAGTCGGTGCCGTCGGTGATGCGCGCGGTGCTGGCCAATCTCGCCGTCGGCCATGCCAGCCAGCCGCTGGTGGCGCAGGACGGCATCGCCGTGGTGATGGTCTGCTCGCGCGACGACAAGGCCGCGGCGCAGCCGTCGAAGGCCGAGATGACCGACCGCATCCTGGGCGAGCGGGTGGAGCTGAGCTCGCGCCAGTTGATGCGCGACCTGCAACGCCGCGCCGTCATCGAACAGCGCGCCTGACCGCCCCGCTTCCCACCGCCCCGCTTCCCACCGCGCCGCCTCCCACGGCGCGGCCGGTGCTGCGCGACGTCATCTCGCGGCACGGCCTCGATGCGCGCCGCAAGCTCGGCCAGCACTTCCTGCTCGACGCCAACCTCTGCGCGCGCATCGTGCGCCAGGCCGGCGACCTGGCGGGCCGGCATGTGATCGAGATCGGGCCGGGTCCGGGCGGCCTGACCCGCGCGCTGCTGGACTCCGCCGCCGCCAGCGTGCTCGCAATCGAGCTGGACCCGCGCGCGGTCGGCGTCATCGAGGAGCTGGCCGCCGAGGCGCCGGACCGGCTGCGCGTGCTGGCCGGCGACGCCCTGGCGCTCGACCTCGCGGGCCTGGCGCCGGCGCCGCGCCAGATCGTCGCCAACCTGCCGTACAACATCGGCTCGCCCTTGCTGGTCGGCTGGCTGCGGCAGGCGGCCTCGTGGCAGCAACTGACGCTGATGTTCCAGCAGGAGGTGGCCGAGCGCATCTGTGCCGCGCCGGACACCGGGGCCTATGGCCGGCTGTCGGTGCTGGCGCAGTTCACCTGCGCCGCTTCGCTGCGGCTGCGCATCCCGCCCACCGCGTTCGCGCCGCCGCCGAAGGTGTGGTCGGCGGTGGTGGTGCTGGTCCCGCACGCCTCCCAACCGCCGCCCGGCCTGATCCGCGCCATGGAGCGCGTCACCGCCGCCGCGTTCGGCCAGCGCCGCAAGATGCTGCGCGGCTCGCTGAAACCGCTCGGCGGCGAGACCTTGCTGGCCCAGGCCGGCATCGCCCCCGAGCGCCGGGCGGAGACGCTGTCGGTGGCGGAGTTCGAGACGCTGGCGCGGCTGGTGGGGGAGGCGGGCGCCACCAGCGGCGCGAGCGACGGGTTGTGATTGTCTGGGTGTGGGACGCCAAGAAGAACCAGATCAATCGCCGTCGGCATGGGCTGTCTCTGGATACCGGCATCATCGCCTTGTTGGACCCGCTATCCATGAGCGCGATTGACCCTCACTCCGACGGCAACCGGATGAATACCGTCGGTCGAGCGGGAGGCCATGTGATATTGTTCGTGGTGCATACCGCCTCCGAGCGGACAGATGAGGGCGGCGAGACAGGGCGGATCATCAGTGTGCGGAAAGCCACCAAACGTGAGAGGAAGGCCTATGAAGAAGGAAACCATTGACGTCGATAATCTGTCGGTCAGGATGCTCGCCGAGTTGCAGGCGGCCGCCAATCTGCCTGACGATGAAATCGACCTGACCGATCCGGATGCACCGGAACGGACAGACTGGTCTGGCGCGAAGCGTGGCTACCTCCACCGGGACGCTGCCACCCGTCTGGCAAGCCTGCGGATCGACGCCGATGTGCTGAGCTATTTCGAGATGCAAGGGCCTGGCTATGAGGCGCGCATGAACCAGGCCCTGCGTAGAGCGATGCTTTTGGAAATGCGGCAGCCGAAGAAGAGACGGACTGCTTGACCAAGCTGCTGCTTGGCCGTCGATAAGGGCTGTCAGGTAGGATCTCAATGCTTGGCAAAGTTCGGAACCACGCGAACAGCGGCAGTTTCAAAGGTACTGCGTAGTACTCTGGCCTAGACCGGCCGAATCATCCCGCGCGTCGATTGCGGCCAAGCGCCGAATGCGACTGACTCGGTTACCAATCTCAAACTGAGACACTATTGGCTGTTGCATGCGAACGACCCTGGCAGCACGCTGCCTGACCCTTTCATGTCTCAACTCGCCCTCCACCGTTCCCGCCTGACCGCCTTCGGCGCCACCGCGACAGCGGGCATGGCGCTGGGCGTCGGCGCCTACGCGCTGTTCTCGCTGCACGACGCCAGCATCAAGTGGCTGGTGACCGGCATCGGCATGGCCCCGCTGCCGGTGTGGCAGGTGCTGTTCTTCCGCAGCGTGTTCATCATGGCCAGCACCGTCGCGGCCGGCCGCACCGCGATGCTGGAGCGGGCGGTGCGGACGCCGCTGAAGGCCAAGCTGCTCGGCCGCGCCACGATCACGCTGATCGCCTGGCTGTGCTACTACTCGGCGGCGCGGGCGCTGCCGCTGGCGCAGTTGCTGACGCTGTATTTCGCGGCCCCCATCATCACCACGCTGCTGGCCCGCCCGCTGCTGGGCGAGCGCATCCCGCCGTCGCGCTGGGTGTCGGTGCTGCTGGGTTTCGCCGGCGTGGTGGTGGCGTGCGACCCGCGTGGCTTCCACCTGTCCCGCGCGGCGCTGATGGTGCTGCTGGCGGCGGCGTTCTGGGGCACCGCCATCATCCTGATGCGCCAGATCGCGCGGCGCGAGAGTTCGCTGTTGCAGATGTTCTACACCAACGCGCTGTTCGCGGTGGCCACCGGCATCGCCTGCGTCGCCACCTGGACGCCGGTCGGCTGGTCGCAGGCCGGGCTGCTGGCGACGATCTGCTGCTGCGGCGGCCTCGGCCAGTTCTGCCTGTTCGAGGGTGC
>JAYTQW010000123.1:0-7684 GCA_043746535.1 Rhodospirillales bacterium | reverse complement strand
ATGCGCGAGGAGCGCGGCGGGCTGATCCTGGGACCCTACGAGCATGGCGCGCCGGCCTGGGGCGTGTACGGCGTGCCCGACAGCTTCCGCGCCGACCTGCTGCCGGCCGACCTCGACCGGCTGGAGTGGCATATCGAGGAGGCGTTCGTGCGCATGCCGTGCTTCGCCGAGGGCGGCGTCAAGACGGTGTACAACGGCCCGATCTCCTACACGCCTGACGGCAACCCGCTGATCGGCCGTGTGCCCGGCCTGGACAACTTCTACATCGCCGAGGGCTTCAGCTTCGGCATCACCGCCGCCGGCGGCGCCGGGCACTACCTGACCCAGATCATCACCCAGGGCGAGGCGGAGATCGACACGTTGGCGCTCGACCCGCGCCGGTTCGGCCCCTACGCCACGCGCCCCTACGCGGTCGCGAAGAACGAGGAGGCGTACGCGCATGTGTTCGTGCTCCACGCGCCCAACGAGGAGCGCCCGGCGGGACGGCCGTTGCGCACCGCCCCGTCGTACGACCGCCTGCGCGCGCGCGGCGCGGTGTTCGGCCAGCGGTTCGGCTGGGAGCGGCCGAACTACTACGGCCCGGCGCCCTCCGAAGGTGCGGCGTTCGAGGAGGAGATGTCGTTCCGCCGCGCCAACTGGTGGCCGTTCGTCCACGCCGAGGCGACCGCCATCCGCACCAACGTCGGCCTGATCGAGGCAGGCACCTTCGCCAAATATCGCGCCAAGGGGCCGGGTGCCGCCGACTGGCTCGACGGCCTGGTCGCCAACCGCCTGCCGCAGGGCGTGGGCCGCATCCAGTTGACCCACGCGCTGACCACGCGCGGCGGCGTGCGCTCGGAGTTCACCATCCTGCGCGAGGCCGCCGACAGCTTCTACATCGTCGGCGCCGGCGCCGCCGAGAGCTACGACTGGGACTACCTGACCCGCAAGCTGCCCACCGACGGCAGCGTGCATCTGGAGAAGATCACCAACCAGATCGGCGTGTTCGTCATCGCCGGCCCGAACTCACGCAAGTTGCTGGAGGCGCTGGTCGATCGCCAGGACCTCGGCAACAAGGCGTTCCCATGGCTGACCGCGCGCGACGGCACCGTCGGCATGGCGCCGGTGCGGCTGATGCGGGTGAACTATGTCGGCGAGCTGGGCTGGGAGATCCACCACCCGATCGAATACCACAACCACATCCTCGACGCGCTGTTCGCCGCCGGCGAGCCGCTGGGCATGAGGCTGGTCGGCATCCGCGCGATGAACTGGCTGCGGCTGGAAAAAAGCTATCGCGGCATGGGCACGGAACTGTCGAAGGAGGTGACGGCGTGGGAAAGCTGCCTGGACCGTTTCATCCGGCTGGACAAGAACCGCGACTTCATCGGCCGCGCCGCGCTGACCGAACAGAAGGCCTCGGGCAAGCTGGCTTGGCAGATGGTGACCCTGCTGATCGACGGCCCGGACGACGCCGATCCGTGGGGCGTGGAGTCGATCTGGGCCGACGGGCAGGTGGTCGGGCGGGCAACCGGCGGCGGCTACTCGGTGCATTTCGGCAAGGCGATCGCCATGGCATTCGTGCGGCCCGAGTTCGCGGCGGTGGGCGGCAGGCTCTCGATCAAGATGCTGGGGGCGCTCTACCCGGCGGAGGTGGTGGTGGACAGCCCGTTCGACCCCGACAACGTGCGGGCGCGGGTGGATGCTTGAGGGCGGTATCCGCCGCCTAGTGCATCATGACGCGCTGGTAGAGCACCTGGAACATCCATGAGGTCAGCCCGACCGACAGGATCAGCAGCGGTACGTTCAGCACCAGCGTCAGGGTGTTCCAGCGCTGCGTCTCCGACAGGTCGAGATGGAACAGGAACACCAGCTTGGCGACGGTGGTGAGGAACGCGAGCACCGAGATGGTGGCAAGCAGGTTGAACGTCGACATGGCGTGGTAGCGGACCAGCAGCAGCGAGATGCCGAGCAGGGCCAGGGTGACGACATAGCCGATCAGGTACTGCCATTTGTTGGACAGCTCGATCTCGGGATGTTCCCACGGCCTGGTGTTGTCGATGCTCATCAGATCGATCCCCGCAGATAGACGAAGGTGTACACGAACGTCCAGATCAGGCCCTGGTACAGCCAGTAGATCTTCAGGTTCGCCAAGCGGTAGGTGACCAACTGGGTAAAGCCGTGGCGTCCGATCTGCAACATCATCACAGCCATCCACAACAGGCCGAACGCCAGGTGGACCGCGTGCGCCACGATCACGGTCCAGAAGATCGACAGGAAGCCGCTGCGCTGCGCCACTCCGCCCGCCGCCGCGATCCTCTGTAGCTCCTGCGTCTCCATGCCGATGAAGGCCAGCCCGATCAGGAACGAGACCGCCAGCCACCGCATCGCCATGCGCGGACGGTCATGCTTCAGTTGCACCATCACCATGCCGTAGGCGAGCACGCTGTTGAACAGCACCACGGTTTCGGCGTAGCCGTACAACGGCGAGGCGATATCCGCCGGCGTCGGGCCGCCGGCGATGGCGGTCGGGTAGCTGAGCACGATGTACGCCGCGAACAGCCCCGCGAAGATCAGCGAGTCGCTCAGCATGTAGAGCCAGAAGCCGAGCAGCCGCGTGCTCATCATGTCGTGGGCGTGGTCGAGGTTGGCCCACAACGTGACACCCCGGCCCGAAGGGTCGTCGCGCGGCCCGAGCGGCATCCCGTCGGCGTTCATCGGCGGCCTCCCTTGCGCGGCCCGGCCGCGAACGCCACCGCGCCGCCGGGGACGAGGCGCTTCGGCCTGGACACCGGCGGGGGCGGCGGCGGCAGCGACGCCCTGCGCTCCATCCGGCGCACCTCGTCGGCCGGGATGACCGATCCGGTGGTGCCGCCGAACGAGCGGATGGTGACGATGGCCACGATCGCCACTAGCGAGGCGATGGCCAGCCACCAGATGCGCCAGATCATCGCGAACCCGAACGCCGCCGTGCAGACGCCGATCAGCAACGGCACCGGCGTGTTGATCGGGATCTCGATGTCCTCGAACCGCTCCGGCTGCACGTCCTCCAGGTGGTTCTCGCGCCGGAACGCCCACTCGTCGCGGCCATTGACGTGCGGGATGACCGCGAAGTTATAGGCCGGGACAGGGGAATGCGTCATCCACTCCATGCTGCGCGAGGTGCCCCAGGCATCGCGGCCGGCGGGGTGCAGCTTACGGTCGCGGATGCTGACGTACATCTGATAGGCATAGGCGGCCACAGCGGCGATATCGAAGAAGATGCCGACCTCCTCGATCACCAGCAGCGGGAACCAGGTCGCTTCCGGGACATAGGCCAGCCGGCGCGGCATCCCGGTCAGGCCGAGCGCGAACATCGTCATGAACACGGTGAAGGTTCCCGCCACCAGCAGCCAGAACACCCACTTGCCGCTCCGCTCGTCGAGCGTGAAGCCGGTCACCTTGGGAAACCAGAAGGTCGCGCCGCCGATCACCGCGAACACCGTCACCATCACGACGAAGTGGAAATGCGCGATCACAAACACGGTGTTGTGGGTCATGTAGTTGATCGCGGGGATCGCCAGCATCATGCCGGTCCAGCCGCCGATGATCTGCATGAAGATCGCCGCCACCGCCCACAGCATCGGCGTGGTGAAGGTCACGCGCCCACGCACCATGGTGAACGCCCAGTCGAACACCTTCACGCCGGTCGGGATCGCCACCAGCATCGTCGACAGGCTGTAGAACGCATTGACGATCGGGCCGGCGCCCATGGTGTAGAAGTGGTGCAGCCACACCGTCCAGGAGATGCAGCCGATGCTGATGGTCGCCAGCACCATGGCGGGATAGGCGAACAGCTTCTTCTCGGAGAAAGTCGGGATGATCTCCGACATGATCCCCCAGGACGGCAGGATGATGAAATACACTTCCGGATGGCCCCAGATCCAGAACAGGTCGGTGTACAGCATAAAGTTGCCACCCATGCCGGTGGTGTAGAAATGGGTGCCGATGTAGCGGTCCAGGCTGAGCAGGCCGATCGCGACACTCAGCACCGGGAAGGCGGTCAGGCCGATGACGTTGGTGGTGAGCGAGGTCCAGGTGAACAGCGGCAGCCGCATCCAGCCCATTCCGGGCGCCCGCATCTTGATGATGGTGGTGATGATGTTGACCGCGCCGAGCGTGGTGCCGATGCTGCCGATCTGGATCGCCCAGCTCCAGTAGTCGACGCCGACGCTGGGGCTGTACTGCATCTCGGTCAGCGGCGCCAAACCGACCCAGCCGGCCTGGCTGAAGTCGCCGACGAACAGCGAGGTCATGGTCAGCGCCGCGCCGACCGCGGTCAGCCAGAAGGCGAGCGCGTTCAGGTACGGGAACGCCATGTCGCGCGCGCCGATCTGCAACGGCACCAGGTAATTCATGAAGCCGGCCAGGATCGGCGCCGCCGCAAAGATCAGCATGATGGTGCCGTGCGAGCCGAACACCTGGTCGTAGTGGTAGGGCGGCAGGTAGCCGTGCTGGGCGCCGAGGAGTCCTGGCGATTGCGGCCCGTCCCCCAGCACCTGCTGCGTCCGCATCATGATCGCATCGACGAAGCCGCGGAACAGCATGACGGTGCCGACGATGGCGTACATGATGCCGATCCGCTTGTGGTCGACCGTGGTCAGCCACTCGCGCCACAGATAGCCCCATTTGCGGTAGTAGGTCAGCCCGCCCAGCACCGCGAGTCCGCCGATCACCACGAACGCGAACGCGGCGCCGACGACGGGATTGTCGTACGGGATCTGCGACAGCGACAGCCGTCCGAAGATCGGGTCCCAGTGGCCTTCCACCTTAACCATCACGGCTGTTCCTTGTTGGGGCTGGACGTGCCGCCGGTCGGCTGCTTGGCGTCGTTCGTCTTGTGCGCCTTCTTTTCCGTCATGTCCGGCGGCGTCGGGAAGGTGTTGCCCATCATCACGTCCTGCATCACGCGGTCGAACAGCCCGGTATCGGCGGCCGAGAACTCGACGACATTGTCATGGTCGTTGATAGTCGGCGTGGCGAACTTCACGAACGCAGCCTGATCCAGATGCGCCGGGGCGTTCCGCACGCCCGCCGCCCATGCCGCGAACTCGTCCGCCGACACCACATGGGTCTGGAACCGCATCCAGGGGAAGCCCGGTCCGTTGAAATCGGTGGCGAACCCCTGGTAGGTGCCGGTCTTGCTGGCGATCAGGCTCTGCCGTGTCCGCATTCCGGGCATCACGTCGATCTGGCCGCCCAGTTGCGGGATGAAGAACCCGGTCGCCACAGTGGCCGAGGTCAGGCGGAACCTGACCGGCGTGTGCACCGGCAGCACCAGCTTGTTGGCGACCGCGATGTGCCGGTCGGGGTAGATGAACAGCCACTGCCAATCGGTGGTCACGACATCGATGTCGACGGGCAGCTTCGACGCATCCGCGCTGGCGCCGGGCGCCATCAACCGGGGGTCGCCCGGATCGACCGCCAACGCGGCGTTCAGGGAGTAGTAGCCAAGACTCAGGACCACCACGAGCGGAGCGCCCCAGCACAGGATCTCGAGCGGCAGCGAATGCGACCAGGACGGCATGTAGCGGCCCTTGCCGGACACCTTGCGGTAACGCCAGACCGCCCACGCCACCAGCAGCGTCGCCGGGCCGATCACCAGCAAAGTAGCCGCCGTGTCAACGATCCAGGCGCGCAGGCTGGCATCCGCCATCGGGCCGCGCGGATGGATAAGCCAGAACTGGTCCGACGCGCAGCCGGCGCACAGGAGCGGGAGCAGCAGGCCAGCTATCCGCCCGGCCCGCCTGGCTTCGCGCATCGGCAAGAGGCCTATGCCCATTGTGGCGCAGCCTCGGACGTTGCGGTCGGCAGAGATCCTTGGTTCATAGGCGGCATCTGTGGTCGAACTCGAAAATCGCCCATCACGGTTCGATGAGCGCGGCACGAAACTGGCGAGGTGATGCGAACGCCCCAGATTATTGGGACAGCGCCGCTGGCCCCCGCATCGCGTTCGCCGCCCCCATCGCGGCGGCGATGACCACGCCGATGCCGGCCCATTGCGGCAGGCTCAGCCGCTCGCCGAGCAGCGCCAGCCCCATCAGCGCGCCGATGGCCGGCTCCAGGCTGGTCAGCGTGCCATAGGTCCGGGCCGGCAGGCGGGTCAGCGCCATCATCTCCAGCGAGAACGGCAGCGCGGAGGAGAACACGCCGACGCCCAGCGCCGCGAACAGCACCGCCGGCGCGAACAGCGCGGTCCCGGCATGAACGAGGCCGACCGGCAGCACCAGCGCCGCCGCGATCGCCATGCCGAACGCCGTGACCCGCGACCCCAGTTCGCGCCCCGCGCGCTGGCCGAACACGATGTACAACGCCCAGCAGGCGCCGGCCCCCAGCGCGTAGGCGACGCCGGCCGGATCGACCGGATGCGCGGTGCGGACCGGCGGGCACAGCAGCAGCAGGCCCACCACCGCCAGCGCGATCCAGGCGAAATCGGCCCGGCGGCGCGAGGCCAGCACCGCCACCAGCAGCGGCCCGGAGAACTCCAGCGCCACCGCGACACCCAGCGGGATGCGCGCGATGGCCATGAAGAACGCCAGGTTCATCGCCGCCAGCACCACGCCGTAGCCCACCAGCGCCGGCAGCACCCCGCGCGACGGCCGCAACCGCCACGGCCGCATGACGGCCGCCAGGATGATCGCCCCCACCCCCAGCCGCAACGCCGTGGTGCCCTGCGCCCCCACCGCCGGAAACAACCCCTCGCTCAGCGTGGCGCCGTATTGGATCGAGACCATGGCGCCAAGCAGCGCGCCAACGGCCAGGAGCGCCGACGCGGGCCCAGGCGCGCGGTGGGGAAGGGTGGTCGGGGCCACTTGGGTCCAGTCAGGTTGTTTGGGAAAGGCTTTGGTAGCCGGGCAAGGTTTGCCGCCGCCACCTCGCGAACGGGATCGCGCCTCGGCTTGCCAGGTATCGCCGTATGCGCCGCTCACTCCACCGCGACAAACCGATTCTGCTCCAACCGCGACAGTTCCCCGGTGTGGATGCCGAACCGGAACCCAGCCAGCGTCAGCCGCCCAGCCGCCTCGGCCTCGGCGATCCACGGGAAGCTGCGCAGGTTGTCGAGCGACAGCCGCACCACTTGCTCCTCGTAATGCGTCAGCGGATCCTCGCCCGGCGTCACCGGCACGCATTCAAGCACCGAGCGGGCCATGCGCATCCACGGCACCACGAAATCCTGCGCCTCCGCCGGGGCACCCTCGACCATGGCGCGCACACCGCCGCACTGTGCATGACCGAGCACCACGATGCGCGAGACGCCCAGCACACGCACGCCGAACTCCAACGCGGCGCTGGTGCCGTGATAGCCGGCATCGGGCGCATAGGGCGGCACCAGGCCGGCGATGTTGCGCACCACGAACAACTCACCCGGTACGGCGCCGAACACCGTCTGCGGGTCGACCCGCGAGTCAGAGCAGGCAATCACCAGTGTCGCGGGCGACTGGCCGTAGGTGGCGAGCGCCTCGTAGCGGGCGCGGTCGGCCGGCCAAGACTCGGCGCGGAACCGGCGGTAGCCTTCGATCAATGGGTCCATCGTGCGACTTATACCGGTCCATCGTGACAATGACACCCAGCGAAGGCAGCGCTTCTTTTTGCAAAAAGAAGCAAAAACTCTCATTCGTTGGCGGGCATGGCGAGGCAAACATTCCTATTGCCGCTTGACACAGGCTGC
>JAYTQW010000122.1:0-2371 GCA_043746535.1 Rhodospirillales bacterium | reverse complement strand
TTGCTGGCGCCGCCAAGCTGGGCGCATCCGTTCGGCACCGACAATTTCGGCCGCGACATGTTCGCGCGCACCCTGGCGGCGGCGGCGGTCGATCTACAGATCGCGCTGTTTACCACGCTGTTCCCGATCGTCTTCGGCAGCATCGTGGGCGCCCTGGTCGGCTACCACGGCGGCATCGCCGACAGCATCTTCGGGCGCATCGTCGACGTGGTCATCACCTTCCCGTTCCTGGTGCTGGTGATCGCCATCGTCTCGGTGCTCGGCCCCGGCCTGCTGAACATGTACATCGCCGTCAGCGCGGTCGGCTGGGTGTTCTACGCCCGCATCATCCGCGCCGAGGTCGCCGTGCTCCGCCGCAGCGACTTCGCCGCCGCCGGGCGGGTGATGGGGTTCAGCAACACGCGCATCATCTTCCGCCACCTGATCCCCAACGCGGCAACGCCGATCATCATCTACTGGATGACCGACATGGCGCTCGGCATCCTGCTCGGCTCCAGCCTGGGCTATCTCGGCCTGGGCGCGCAGCCGCCGACGGCGGAGTGGGGCGTGCTGGTGGCCGACGGCAAGAACTACATGGACACCGCCTGGTGGATTTCGGTGTTCCCCGGCCTCGCCATCGTGCTGTGCGGCACCGGGTTCAGCCTGCTCGGCGACGGGGTTGCCGAAATGCTGACGGTCCGCCGTTGAGCGCCGCCCCACTGCTCGAAGTCGACGGCCTGTACGCCAGCTTCCCCGGCCCGCGCGGCGACATCGCGGTGGTGGACGGCATCGATTTCGTGGTGAACCCCGGCGAGATCCTCGGCATCGTCGGCGAGAGTGGCTCCGGCAAGAGCATGACCCTGCGCGCCATCATGCGCCTGATCCAGGCTCCCGGTCGCATCGAGGGCCGCATCGCCTGGGAGGGCCGCGACCTGCTGGCCTTGTCTGCGCGCCAGATGCGGGCGGTGCGCGGGCGCGAGATCGGCATGATCTTCCAGGAGCCGATGAGCGCCCTCAACCCGGTGCTGACCGTGGGCCGGCAGATCACCGAGAACATCGCCGCGCACCGCGACATGGACGGCCCCGCCCGCTGCCGCCGCGCGGTCGAGTTGCTGGATCTGGTCGGCATCCCGGCGGCGGCGCAACGGCTCGGCGACTACCCGCACCAGTTCTCCGGCGGGATGCGGCAGCGGGCGATGATCGCCATCGCCCTGGCCGGCAACCCGCGCCTGCTGCTGGCCGACGAGCCTACCACGGCGCTGGACGTGACCATCCAGGACCAGATCCTGAAACTCATCCTGCGGCTGCGCGACCAGCTCGGCATGGCGGTGGTGCTGGTGACGCACGACCTCGGCGTGGTGGCGCAAAGCTGCGACCGGGTCGCGGTGATGTATGCCGGGCGCATCTGCGAGACCGGGCCGGTGGCCGGCGTGCTGGCGCAGCCGCGCCACAGCTACACGCTCGGCCTGATGCGCAGCCTGCCGGACGTGGCCGCCGCGCGCACGCCTCTGCGCCCGATCGGCGGCGCGCCGCCCACGCCCGGCAGCGCCGGCGACGCCTGCCCGTTCATGCCCCGCTGCGGCTTTGCGATGCCCGAATGCGGGGCCGCGCGCCCGCCTCTGCGCAGCGTCGGCAGCGGACGGCAAAGCACCTGCCTCGCCGCCGACCGGCTGCCCGCACCCCGGGCCGCCGCATGATCGGGGCTGCGTTGCTGACGGTCGAGGACCTGACCAAGACGTTCGCGGTGGCCGGCCAGCGGACGCTGCGGGTGCAGGCGCTGACCGGGGTCAACCTCTCGGTGCGGCGTGGCGAGACGCTGGGCATCGTCGGCGAGAGCGGCTGCGGCAAATCGACGTTGGCGCGCTGCCTGGTGCGCCTGCACGCGGCCGATAGCGGGCGCATCACCTATGACGGCCTCGATGTCGGCAGCCTGCGCGGCGCCGGGCTGCGCGGCTTCAACCGTCGCGTGCAGATGGTGTTCCAGGACCCGTACGGCTCGCTCAACCCGCGCATGACGGTGGCCGCGACGCTGGCCGAACCGCTGCGTGTGCATCGCATCGTGCCGGAGCGCGAGGTGGCGGCGCGGGTCGCCGCATTGCTCGACCTGGTGCACTTGCCACGCGCGGCCGCCGACCGCTACCCGCACGAGTTCAGCGGCGGCCAGCGCCAGCGCCTTGCGATCGCGCGGGCCATTGTGCTGAAACCCCGGTTCGTGGTGCTGGATGAACCCACCAGCGCGCTGGATATGTCGGTACAGGCCCAGATCGTCGACCTGCTTGCGCAACTGCAGCGCGACCATCACCTGGGTTATCTCTTCATCAGCCACGATCTGCGCGTGGTGCGGGCGCTGGCGCACCGCATCGTGGTGCTGCGGCATGGGCGGGTGGTCGAG
>JAYTQW010000121.1:0-3788 GCA_043746535.1 Rhodospirillales bacterium | reverse complement strand
TGCAGGTACTGCGTCTCGAACAGGTCGCGCGCCTCCCGCAACGGCAGCGCCATGATGTCGGCGGTGGCGTTGCCGTTCAGCGACGGCGCCGCCGACCCGACCTCCGACGGCAGCATCTCGGCCCGGATCAGGTCGGCGGTGCCGCCGGGGGCCATGATCAGCAGCCAGTCCATCAGGTTGCGCAACTGGCGTACGTTGCCGGCCCAGTCGTATGCCTGCAACGCGGCGACCGCGTCGGTGGAGATCTCGCGCGGCGCCATGCCGGAAATCTCCGCCGACCGCCGCAGGAAATGCCGCGCCAGCGCCGGGATGTCCTCGCGCCGGTCCTTCAGGCTCGGCACCTTCAACGGCACCACGGCCAGCCGGTAGTACAGGTCTTCGCGGAACCGCCCGGCGGCGATCTCCGCCTGTAGATCCTTGTTGGTGGTCGACAGCACGCGCACGTCCACCTTGACCCGCGCCGACCCGCCCAGCCGCTCGAACGTCTGGTCCTGCAACGCGCGCACGATCTTGCCCTGGGTCTCCAGCGGCATGTCCGATACTTCGTCCAGCACCAGCGTGCCGCCATGCGCGCGTTCCAGGACGCCGGCGCGACGCGGGTGGATGGCGGTGTCGGCGCCGGCCTCGACGCCGAACAGCTCCTCCTCGAACCGGGCCGGGTTCAGGATGGCGCAGTTGAGCGCCACGAACGGGCCGTCGGCGCGGCGGGAGCGGGCGTGGACCATGCGCGCCACCACCTCCTTGCCGGAGCCGGCGGGGCCGTGGATGAGCACCCGCGAGCCGGTCGGCGCCACCTTTTCGATCGAGGCGCGCAACGCCGACAGCGCGCCGCTGGTGCCGATCAGCTCCGTCTCCGGTCCCGCGCGCAGGCGCAGCTCGGCATTCTCGCGCGCCAGGTTGGACGCTTCCAGGGCGCGGCGCACCACCAGCAGCAGCCGGTCGGACTGGAATGGCTTCTCGATGAAGTCGTAGGCGCCGTGCTGGATCGCGGCCACCGCCGTCTCGATGTTGCCGTGGCCGGAGATCATCACCACCGGGACGTGCGGCTCCTCGGTGTGCAGGCTTTGCAGGATGCCGATGCCGTCCAGCCGCGACCCTTGCAACCACACGTCGAGGATCACCAGCGCCGGCCGCCGGGTGCGGAACGCGGCGATGGCGGCGTCGGCGTCGCCGGCCTGGCGGGTGTCGTAGCCCTCGTCGCGCAGGATGCCATCCACCAGCATGCGGATATCCGGCTCGTCGTCGATGATCAGGATCTCATTCACCATGGCGCATCAACCCAATTTGGCGGTGATTTGCGTGTCGGCGACCTGTGTCCCGGCAGTCTGGGAGTCGGCAGGCTGGGCGTCGGCAGCGGGCAGCCACAGCGCGGCCAGGGTGCCGCCGCCGGGCCATTCGGGGGTGGGCACGCGCTCGTCGAGCTGCACCCGGCCGCGATGGTCCTCCATGATCTTCTTCACGATCGCCAGGCCCAGCCCGGTGCCCTTCGGCTTGTGCGTCACATACGGCTCGGTCAAACGCTCTCGGCCCTCCCGCGGCAGCCCCACCCCGTCATCGGCCACAACGACGCCGATCTCATTGCCGTGCTGATGCACCGATACCACGATTCGCCCAGCTTTGTGACCCGGATGACACATCGCAATCGCGTCAGCGGCATTCAGCAACAAATTGGTCAATGCCTGGCCGAGCAAACGCCGGTCCGCCGGCGCCACCGGGCCGCGTTCCGGGATCTGCTCGGACACCCAGACGATCTCGGGGTGCGCCGAGCGTTGCAGGATCAGCGCCTCGCGCGCCACCCGGCCAATGTCCTCCGGGCGGATCACCGGCTGCGGCATCCGCGCGAAGGCGGAGAACTCATCGACCATGCGGCCAATGTCGCCGACATGGCGCACGATGGTGTCGGCGCACTGGATGAAGGTTTCGGGGTCCGAGGTGATCTCACGCGCGAACCGTTTTTTCAGCCGCTCGGCGCTGAGCTGGATCGGCGTCAGCGGGTTCTTGATCTCGTGCGCGATCCGCCGCGCCACATCGGCCCAGGCCGCCTTGCGCTGCGCCGATTGCAGTTCGGTGATGTCATCGAAGCTGGCGACCAGCCCGAACGTGCGCCCGGCGGCGCCGGACAAGCGATCCGACCCCAGCCGCACCAGCAGCGTGCGGCGTCGGCTGGAGGGGCCGATCTGCACCTCGGCGGTGTGCGCCCGCTCCGGAGCCAGCCGGGCCGCCTCGATCAGCGGCGCGAACTCCGGCACCAGTTCGGACAGCGGATGGCCGATGGCGCCGAGCAGGTCGAGCGCCACCAGTTCGCTGGCCGCGTGGTTCGGCAGCTCGATCCGGCCCTGTTCGTCAAGGCCGATCACCCCCGCCGACACGCCCGACAGCACCGCCTCGGTAAAGCGGCGGCGGCTGTCGATCTGGCTGTAGGCGTCCATCAGCTCGGTGCGCTGCGCCGCCAACTGCCCGGTCATGCGGTTGAACGCGCGCGACAGCCCAGCCACCTCGTCGCCGCTGGCCACCTCCGGCACCCGCACCGCGAGGTCACCGGCGCGCACCCGCTCGGCGGCCATGATGAGGCGGCCGATCGGGCGGGCGATCTGGTTGGCGATAACCAGCCCGATGAGCACCGCCGCGACCAGCACCAGCAGCGCCACCAGCGCAAAGATCAGCGCCAGCGTGATCTGCAGGCCGGACCGGCTGGCGTCGAGCCGGTCGTATTCGGCGACTGCCTCCTCGGTGCGCGCCATGTGCTCCAGGATGGCCTGATCGACCGGGCGCGCGATCATCAGGATCAGCGACGGCACCGAGTTCAGCATCACCACCGCGCGCACGGTCTGGGTGTTGTCGCCGTCCAGCACCGCCACCTCGCCACGGCGGGCCTGATCGATCGCCCAGGCTGGCGGCGGGGCCGCGCCATAGCCGCCGAGCAGGCCCACGGAGGCCACCACCTGCCCGGTCACCGGCTCGAACAGCACCGCCTCGGTCAGGCCGCGCAACCCGGTCTGGCTGGCAAGGATCTGGCCGAAGCTGTTGGGGTCGCCGGCCAGCATCTCGCCGGCGCGGGTCAGGTCGTTGGCCATCGACAGCGCATCGGCGCGGATATTGTTGCGATGCTCGACCAGATAGCCGCGGCTGGCCTGCAAGCCCTCATGCAGGGCAGTGCGCACGCGGTCGTTGAACCAGGACTGAATGCCGACGCTGAACAGGAAAGTGGCGAACACGGCGACCACGATGGCCGGCGTCACCGCCACCACGCTGAACAGCAGCACCAGCCGCACATGCAGCCGCGACCCCGCCGAGCCGCGCCGGCGCTCCATCCAGACGCGGGTGAGCCGCCCGGCCAGCACCGCGCCAAGCAACAGCAGCACCACGAGATTGCTGAGCACTAGGCCGAACACCGCGCCTTGCCGCACCGACAGATGCAGCCCGCCGGCCAGCAACACGAAGGTGGTGCCGCCGAGCAACAACGCTCCCGCCGCCAGCCCGAGCGTCACGAACTTGCCGAGCAGGATGTCGCCGATGCGTCGCACCGACGAGATGCGCAATGCGCCTTCGGACGGCCCTGGCTGTATCACGAGGCCCTCGATGTCGTGGCTGGTGTCGTTCATCGCATCCGCCACACCTTACCCACGCCGATCAGGCGATGCCGCGCACGACCGGGATATCGAGATCGCGGATCTTCTTGCGCAGCGTGTTGCGATTGAGGCCGAGCATGGCCGCCGCCTTGATCTGGTTGCCGCGCGTGGCGGCCAGCGTCATCTGGATCAGTGGGCGTTCGACCTCGGCCAGCACCA
>JAYTQW010000120.1:0-1906 GCA_043746535.1 Rhodospirillales bacterium | reverse complement strand
ATCGGCTGCGCCATCATCGCCACGTTCTGCTCCAGCTCACCGGTGGTCTGCGCGCCCGGGATCACCGCCGCCACCGCCGGATGGGCCGCGCAGAATTGCTGCGCCGCCGCCTTCAGGTCGACGCCGTGGCGGGCGCACGCGGCCCCCAGCGCCTGCGCCCGCGCCGCCATCTCAGGGGCGGCGGCCTCGTAGTTAAACGTGGTGCCGCCGGCCAGCAGGCCGGAGTTGTACGGGCCGCCGATCACCACCTTCGCCCCGCGCGCCACGCATTGCGGCAGCAACTCGCGCAGTGCGGCATGGTCCAGCAGCGTGTAGCGGCCGGCCATCAGGAACACGTTCGGGTCGGACTGCGCCAGCGCCCGCAGGCATGGCTCGACCACGTTGACGCCGAGGCCCCAGCCGCCGATGACGCCCTCCTCGCGCAGCCGCGTCAGCGCGGGGGCGGCGCCGCGCATGGCGATGGCGAACTGCTCCTCCCACGCATCGCCCAGCCAGTCCGGCGCGCAGTCGTGGATATAGACGATGTCGAGCCGGCTCATGCCCAGCCGTTGCAGGCTGTCCTCGATCGAGCGGCGCGCGCCGTCGGCGGTGTAGTCCACCCGCCGCTCGAAGCTGAGGCCGTGCTGGAAACCCTCGGCGAACGCGGGCACCGAGGCCACCGGCGCCAACATGCGGCCGACCTTGCTGGACAGCGTGAAGGCGTCGCGTGGCTTGTATCGCAGCACATGGCCCATGCGGTGCTCCGACAGCCCGGCGCCATAATGCGGCGCGGTGTCGAAGTGGCGCACGCCGGCGGACCATGCCGCCTCGACCGTGGCGTGCGCCGCCGCGTCACTGATTGCGTGGCCGAGGTTGCCGAGCGGTGCGCCGCCCATGCCGAGCGGGCCATGCGGCGCGAAGGCGTTCACGCCGCGCCCTCCGGCCCGATCACGCCCTTGGTCAGGATGACATTGCCGTAGAAGCGGCGCTCGCCGGTGTGGACGGTGACATAGGCCTGCTCGGCGACGGCGTAGAAGGCGTGCCGCTCCAGCGTCGCCGCAGGTTGCGCGCCGTGTGCCGCCAGGGCCGCGTTGATGTCGGCCATCGCCGGCGGCAGGGCGGCGGGGTCGCCCACCATCTCCATCACCAGCGCCGGGTTGGGCACGAAGCTGTCGAGCGGCAGCACGCTCAGGACCGCGCGCAGGGCGGCGTCGATGCCGATGCCGGGCAGCGAGACCAGCCGCCGCCCGCGCGTGGCCGGATAGTTGGCGTCCACCAGCACGATGCTGTCGCCATGCCCCATGCTGGCCAGCGCGTGCAGCAGGTCGGGCGAGAGCAATGGATCGAGACCGATCAGCATGGGCGTTCTCCCCTGGACTTTGCCGGATGGTAGCCACGCCACCGCTCGCGGGCAAACGCAGCCCATGACGGAGCCCATGACACAGTCATGACGCAGATGGGATGCGCGGATGGTTTTCCGGCGGCGCGCTTGGGTGTTTATTCACCCCATGGACGCCATCGTCACCGCAGCCTCGCCGCCGCCTGCCGCCGAGACCGAGCCGGCCTTCACCCACCAGCAGATCCGCAGCGTCGTCATCGGCATCGTGCTGTGCATCTTCCTGGCCGCGATCGACCAGACCGTGGTGATCCCGGCGGTGCCCTCGATCGCCGCCGACCTGCATGATTTCAGCCATCTGGCCTGGATCGTCTCGGCCTACCTGCTGACCTCGACGGCGGCGACGCCGGTGTACGGCAAGCTGTCCGACATCTATGGCCGGCGCGCGTTGCTGCTGCCGGCCATCGTGCTGTTCGTGGCCGCCTCGCTGCTGTGCGGGGCGGCGCGGAGCATGGCGGAGCTGATCGCAGCCCGCGCCTTGCAGGGCCTCGGCGGCGGCGGGCTGATGGCGATGGCGCAGGCGGCGGTGGC
>JAYTQW010000119.1:0-5199 GCA_043746535.1 Rhodospirillales bacterium | reverse complement strand
TGTTGGCCGCTCGCGCCGCGCGAAGTTCGGCGCGGCCGGACGGCAGCAGTTCGACCGTGACCTGATCGCCCGGCATCAGGCCGAGGTGTTTCAGCAGGTCACGCCGCAGCGTCACCTGACCTTTTGCCGTCACCCTTAGCGTTGCGTTCATCGGACTGAACTCCTTGTCATCACAGTAAGGCAATTCAGCCTTACTCGCCACCAAGCTATCTCGCGCATTCCAGCAGCGACGTATCCCCATACGAGTAGAACCGGTACCCGCCGGCTATCGCGTGCGCGTAGGCGGCGCGCATCGCCTCCGTGCCCGCGAACGCGCAGACCAGCATGAACAGGGTCGAGCGCGGCAGGTGGAAGTTGGTCAGCAGCAGGTCGGCGCCGCGAAACCTGTGGCCGGGCAGCAGGAAGATGTCGGTCGAGCCACGGAACGGCCGGGTCACGCCGTCGCCGCTGGCGGCTTCCAGCAGGCGCAGCGTGGTGGTGCCGACGGCCACGATGCGCCCGCCCTGCGCGCGCGCGGCGGCGATCTGGGCGGCGGTCGCCTCGGAAATCTCGCCGCGCTCGCTGTGGATGCGGTGCTCGCTGACCAGCTCGCCGCGCATCGGCAGGAAGGTGCCGGCACCCACATGCAGCGTGACGGTGGCGCGTCCCACGCCGCGCGCATCCAGTGCGGCCAACAACGCCGGCGTGAAGTGCAGCCCGGCGGTGGGGGCGGCGACCGCGCCGGGGCGCTCTGCAAAGATGGTTTGGTAGTCCTGCGCATCCTCGCGCGAAGGCCCGTCCGGGCGGGCGATGTAGGGCGGCAGCGCCAACGCCCCAGCCTGGGCCAGGGCCGTGTCGAACGCCTCGCCCACGGCGTCGAAGGCGAGGCTCACCGCGCCGTCGCCCTCCAGCGCCCGCACCTCCGCCGTCAGCGCCGCGCCGAAGCGCAGCGTGTCGCCCACCCGCAGCCGCCGCGCGTTGCGGGCCAGCGCGTGCCAGGTGCCGTCGGCGCGCGGCTGGTCGAGCGTGATGCCGATGCGCGCGGCCCCGCGCGTGGCCACCAGTTGCGCCGGGATCTCCCGCGTGTCGTTGGCCACCAGCAGGTCGCCTGGGCGCAGCAGGCCGGGCAGGTCGCGCACCGCATGGTCGGACAATGCGGCGCCCCGCACCGCCAGCAGCCGCGCCGAGTCGCGCGGGCGCGCCGGGTGTTGCGCGATCTGCCCGGCCGGCAGCGCGAAATCGAAGTCGCTGGCCCGCAACCCAGTCACTTTCCAGGGCCAGTCACTTCGCAGCGCCAGTCACTCGGTGAGGTAGGAGGAAATCTCGATCAGGTTGCCGTCCGGGTCGCGGCAATAGACCGACTCCATTGGCCCCAGCGCCCCGATCCTGGCCAGCGGCCCGCGCTCGATGACGATGCCGCAATCGTGCAGGTGATCGACGATGTCGCCGACGCCGACGGCGGTGATGAAGCAAAGGTCGGCGCTGCCCGGCGCCACGCTGCGCGCCGTCGACCAGGAGACGATGTCCTCGTCCGCCGCGCGCAGGTTGATCTTCTGGCCGCCGAACTTCAGCGCGCTGCGCGGCGGCGTGCCGTACTCGTCGCGCTCCATGCCCAGCACGCGCTGATACCAGCTACAGCTCATCTCGATGTCGCGGCAGTTGAGCACCAGATGGTCCAGGCGATCGACGGTGAAGCGCATCGCCTATTCCACTTCGTCGTAGAAATCATGGCCCTTGTCGTCGATGACGATGAAGGCCGGGAAGTCCTCCACCTCGATCCGCCACACCGCTTCCATGCCGAGTTCGGCGTATTCCAGCACGTCCGCGCGACGGATGCAGTCCCGCGCCAGCCGCGCCGCCGCACCGCCGACGCTGCCGAGGTAGAAGCCGCCATGCGCGCGGCAGGCGTCGCGCACCGCGCGGGAGCGGTTGCCCTTCGCCAGCATGACGAACGAGCCGCCGGCCGACTGGAACGCCTCCACATAGCTGTCCATGCGCCCGGCCGTGGTCGGGCCGAAGCTGCCGGTGGCGAACCCGGCGGGCGTCTTGGCCGGGCCGGCGTAATAGACCGGATGGTCCTTGATGTAGTCGGGCAGGCCAGCGCCAGCCGCGAGCCGTTCGGCCAGCTTGGCATGGGCGATGTCGCGCGCCACCACCATGGTCCCGGTCAGCGCCAGCCGGGTCTTGACGGGATACCTCGACAGTTCGCGGCGGATGTCGATCATCGGCCGGTCGAGGTCGATGCGGACCACCTCCGCGCCCAGCGTCTCGTCCCCCATCTCCGGCAGGAACCGCCCGGGATCGGTCTCCAACTGCTCCAGGAACACCCCGTCCGGGGTGATCTTGGCGCGGATCTGGCGGTCGGCGCTGCACGACACGCCCAGGCCGACCGGCAGGCTGGCGCCGTGGCGCGGCAGCCGGATCACGCGCACGTCGTGGCAGAAATACTTGCCGCCGAACTGCGCGCCAATGCCGTTGTGCCGGGTGATCTCCAGCACCCGCCGCTCCATCTCGATGTCGCGGAAGGCATGGCCGGTGCGGTCGCCGCTGGTCGGCAACGGGTCCAGCCAGCGGGTCGAGGCCAGCTTTACCGTCTTCATGGTGGTCTCGGCGCTGGTGCCGCCGATGACGATGGCGAGGTGGTAGGGCGGGCAGGCGGAGGTGCCGAGCGTCCTGATCTTCACCGCGAGCCACTCGGCCAGCGCCTTCGGGTTCAGGATCGCGCGGGTCTCCTGGAACAGGAAGCTCTTGTTGGCGCTGCCGCCGCCCTTGGCCACGAACATCAGGTGGAACTCGTCGGCGTGGTCGTGTCCGGGGGCTGCCGCGATGTCGAACTGCACCGGCAGGTTGTCGCCGGTGTTCACTTCCTCGAACATCGACAGCGGCGCCATCTGCGAGTAGCGCAAGTTGGTCCCGGTGTAGGTGCGCGCCACGCCCCGGCTGAACGCCACCTCCTCGTCGCCCTCGACCCAGACGCGCTGGCCCTTCTTGCCGAACACGATGGCGGTGCCGGTGTCCTGGCACATCGGCAGCACGCCACCTGCGGCGATGTTGGCGTTCTTCAACAGGTCGAGCGCCACGAAGCGGTCGTTCGCCGACGCCTCGGGATCGTCGAGGATGGCGCGCAACTGTGCCAGATGGCCCGGACGCAGCAGGTGCGAGACATCGTGGAACGCGCGGGCGGCAAGCTCGGTCAGCAGTCCGGGCGAGATGCTCAGCACCCGCCGTCCATCGAGTTCGAGCGTGCGCAGCCCGGCCAGGTCGAGGCGGCGATACGGCGTGGCATCCGCGCCCAGCGGGAACAGCGGGCTGTAGGCGAGGGCATCGCCGGTCGAGGTGGCATCGAACGCCTCGCCGGCATCCGTATCCATGCCCGGTTGCAGGTCCATGCTCATTCCTTCGGACGGCGCCGGAATGCGTCCAGGCTCACCACCTGCGGCGTGCCCGGATCGCTGGGCGGCACCGCCTCCGGGACTGCCGGCGATGCGGGCGGCGCCGGCGCGATGGCGGTGCCCGGCATGTCGACGCTGAAGCGCAGCCCATACCGTACATGCGGGTCGGCGAAGGCGGCGACGGCGGCGAGCGGGATGCGCAATGTGCTGGGCACGCCGCCGAACGACAGGCCGACGCTGAGCATCTCGCTGGCCTCGTCCACGCCCAGGTCCCAGAATTGGTGTTGCAGCACGATGGTCATCTCCTGCGGGTACTGCGCGCGCAGGCGGGCCGGGATAGTGACGCCGGGGTAGTCGGTGCGGAAGGTGATGTAGAAATGATGGCCGCCCGGCATCTCGCCACGGCTGCCCACCATCTGCAACGCCCGCACCATGACCAGGCGCAACGCCTCCTCGGTCCACTGGTCGTACGGCAGCAGGCTGTCCGGCCGGGCCTCGATATCCCGCGAATCGGTGTCGTCTGAACCGTTGTCGTCGACCATGGCCGCCTCGGAGCTGTCGCCTGAGCATTAGCGCGGCCCGCCGCCACAGGCAAAATGCGGCAGCGCGAAGTGGATACGGCGGCAGATCCGGTAAGTAGGGGGCTTCTGTTGCCCGGTGCCCCCCGAACCGCGCTTATCACTGCTTACGCAGCGACAGCGAATGCCTCATGATTGTCATTGGCACTTGTGTTATAGCCCGATAACGGCGGTACAATGCCGGGCAAAAAGTGAGTCTTTACCACGCGTGTCGAGCCTATTTCGCCCCCATGATCCCGACCCGATCGAACTGGGCCGGGGAGAATGGTGGAGGCGCCGGGTACCGCCCCCGGGTCCACAACGTTTATTCCACGCACCGTTTATCACCATATCCGACCCGAAGGTCAGCCCGATCTATATAGACCATCCGCGCGCGGGTTTGAAGGGCAAATCGAACTGGGCGCGGGTTTGAAGGGCAAATCGAATCGGCTTATGCGTCTCCCGTCCGAGGGATGTCCGCCATGAGCCTGAGCGCCGACCAGTTGGCCGAAATCGCCGCCGCCCGCGCGCAGTCCAGCCCGACGCGACGCGCCACCGTGCCGGCGCTGGAGGCGATGCTGTTCACCGCCCGCCCGGTGCTCGACCACGGCTTCGTGCGCGTGATCGACTATATGGGCGACGACAACGCCGTGGTGCAGGCGGCCCGTGTCTCGTACGGGCGCGGCACCCGCAAGGTCAGCGAGGATGCCGGGCTGATCCGCTACCTGCTGCGCCACCGCCACTCGACCCCGTTCGAGATGGCGGAGATCAAATACCACGTGAAGCTGCCGATCTTCGTCGCGCGCCAGTGGATCCGCCACCGCATGGCCAACGTGAACGAGTACTCGGCGCGCTACTCCATCCTGGACCGCGAGTTCTACATCCCGGCCCCGGAGCAGCTCGCGGCGCAGAGCCAGGACAACCGCCAGGGCCGTGGCGACGTGCTGACCGGCGAGGAGGCCGCCTCGGTGCTGGCGCTGCTGCGCGGCGACGCCGAGCAGACCTACGCCCATTACGCCGAGATGCTGAACGAGGGCGAGGCCGCCGACCCGTCCCGGCAAGGACTGGCGCGCGAACTGGCGCGAATGAACCTGACGCTGAACACCTACACCCAGTGGTACTGGAAGACCGACCTGCACAACCTGCTCAACTTCCTCTCCCTGCGCGCCGACAGCCACGCCCAATACGAAATCCGCGTCTATGCCGACGATGCTGGAGACGGTGCAGGCGTGGGTGCCGACCACCTACGCCGCCTTCCTCGACTACCGCGT
>JAYTQW010000118.1:0-6586 GCA_043746535.1 Rhodospirillales bacterium | reverse complement strand
TGGCTGCGCGCGGCCGGGTGCCGGCAGTTCTTCTTCAAATACTGCTCGACCTTCGACAGCACCGATGCCGGCAACATCGGCCCGGTCGCCGACGCATTGGTGGAGGCGCTCGGCTGCGGCTTCGCCCTTGCCTGCCCGGCGTTCCCGGCCAATGGGCGCAGCGTGTACCAGGGCCATCTGTTCGTCGGCGCCTCGTTACTGAGCGAGAGCGGGATGCGCGACCATCCGCTGACGCCGATGACGGACTCCAACCTGGTGCGCGTGCTCGGGCGGCAGAGCGGCGGCAGCGTCGGGCTGGTGGCGTTCGCGACCGTCGAGCAGGGTGCCGCCGCCATCCGCGACGCGATGACGCGGCACAAGGAACAAGGCCGCCGCTACGCCATCGTCGACGCGGTGACCGACGCGCACCTGCTGGCGATCGGCGCGGCGGCGGCCCACCATGCGTTGGTCACCGGCGGCTCCGGTGTGGCGCTCGGGCTGGCGGAGAACTTCCGTGCCGCCGGCCTGCTGCCCGAACGCGGCGACGCGGCGGCGTTGCCGGAAGCCGGGGGACATGCGGCGGCGCTGGCGGGATCGTGCTCGCGCGCGACATTGTTCCAGATCGGCCAGGCGCGGGCGCACATGCCGACGCTGGAACTCGACGCGCTGGCGACCCCCGACAGCGATGCCCTGGTGGCGCAGGCGGTGGCGTGGCTGGACGGCCGGCTGGGCACGCAGCCGGTGCTGATCGCCGCCTCCGCGTCGCCGGAACGGGTGGCCGCGTTGCAGGCGAAGTTGGGGCGGGAGGCGGCCGGGGCGCTGGTCGAACAGACGCTGGCGCGCATCGCCCGGCATCTGGCGCAGGTGGGCGTGCGACGGCTGGTGGTGGCTGGCGGCGAGACCTCCGGCGCGGTGGTGACGGCGCTCGGCCTGACGCGGCTGCGCATCGGGCCGCAGATCGATCCAGGGGTGCCATGGACATTCGCCGAGGCAGCCGACGCGGCCACGCCGCCGATGCTGCTGGCGCTGAAGTCGGGCAATTTCGGCGCGCCGGATTTCTTCGGCAAGGCGTTCGCGATGCTGACGCCAGAGCGTGCGACGTAAGCGTGCGGCGTGATCGAGGGCGAACCTCGCGGCCTGCTCGGCGGGTTGGGCGCCAGCCTGTTCGCGCGCGGCCTTTGCATCGGCGGCGGCGGCGACATCGCCGTGCGGCTGCCTGACGGGTTTCCAATGACGCCGACCAACTCGTGCCTGAGACGGCTCGATCCGGCGCGCATCTCGAAATTCGACGCTGCACTCACGCATGTCGGGGGCGGCGCATGTGGACGAACCGCCTGGTGGTTTCGACCAGGGTGAACGGGGTAGGGCGAATGGGGCGACGAGAACTCGCCGCCCCATGGCTTGGAACCCAGTATGACGGATCAGGCGTCCGTGGCGGCCTGTTCCGTGCCGGACGATGCTTCGGCCTCGCTCGAAGTGGCTGGCGTCAGCTTGGACTTGCGCGGCTTGCGCGGCTTTGCCTCGGTTTCCGGCTCCGCCGCGGCAACTGGCTCAGGTGCCGGCTCGGCGGCCGGCGCACGTGGCGCGCGGGTCTTCTTCGGTGCCGGCGCCACGGCGGCAGCCGCTTGCGACGCGGCCTCGGTGGCAAGGCGCTTGGCTTCGGCGGCCTTGGCCAGGCGAGGTGCCGCTTTCGCCGCCGCAGCCTTGGTGAACTGCGACTTGGCCATCACCGCCTTGCCGGGTGCGGCACGGCTGGAAGTGCCGCGCGCCGCGCGCGTCGTGGTCGGCTTCGCGCGGGCAGCCGGCTTGGCGGGGGCCGATTTGCGCGTGGCGGTGGCCGAAGCCTTGACGGTGGCGGCGCGCGGCGCCGGCTTGGCGGCGGCAGCCTTGCGCGAGGCGGCGGGGGCGGTCTTTGCCGCTGGCTTGGCGGCGGCGTTCTTGCGCGCGGGTGCCGGTGCCGCCTTGGCCGAACCCTTGCTGGCGGGCGCCGACCTGGCCGACGCACCTTTGGCGGAGACAGCCTTGGCCGGAGCGGCTTTGGGCACAGCGGCTTTGGACACAGCGGCTTTGGACGGAGCGGCTTTGGACGGAGCGGATTTCGGCGCGGCCTTGCCCGACGCCTTGGCGGCCGGCTTCGCAGCCTTGGCCGGGGCCTTGGCGGCGGCCTTGCTGGCAACGGTGGTCTTGGCGGCAGCGGCTTTCGGCGTGGCCTTGCGCGCGGCCGGGGCCGCCGCAGCGCGGCCACGCGCTCCGCCGGCGCTGCGGGTCGGCGGGCGCATCGCCATCGGCTGCGCCGGGCGGTCGCCGCGTTCGGTGTCGTCAGTGCTCATGTTGGAACTCCTTTGCTGGGTGGGACGCTGATCCGGGTGGATGGTCCTGGAAGGCACATGCTGGGCTGTATCAAACCGGGCTGTAGCGAACCGACGAGGCGGCGAACGCGGGCTGGCGCGATCCCACAACATCTCGCGTCCGCCGCGCGCGAATCGGTTCACAATCAAGCCGTTAAACGCTATCTGCTTCCTGTAATCGCGCTGTCAACACAAAGTCACACGTCGATTGCATTTTCTATCCGCGCCGGCCCATGCGATGCTGCGCCATGACTTGCCCCGCCAATACGCCGAAATAGATAATATGGAGATCTTGTCTATGCCCGATACAAACCCCGCGCGCTGGCAACCATCGCGGACGACGCCGCCGGTCGCATGGCCGATGCCGGGCTACCTGCTGGCGATGGGCCGCGGCCTGATGTGCCGTTGCCCGGCCTGCGGCAAGACCAAGTTGTTCAATGGCTACTTGCGCGTGGTGCCGGAATGCAATGCCTGCGGGGCCCCGGTGGGCCTGGCGCGGGCCGACGACGCGCCGCCCTACTTCGTGATCTTCATCGTCGGACACTTCATCGTGCTCGGCATGTGGCAGTTGGAGACGGGCTACTCGCCGCCGCTCTGGGTTCACGCGGTCATCTGGCTGCCGCTCACGGTGGTCATGTCGCTGCTGCTGCTGCGACCCGTGAAGGGTGCGACGGTCGGGCTGATGCTGCAACTCGGCCTGTTGAAACCCGTCGACGAACGCTGACGGCCCAGTGCCGACCCGCGCCGCCATGACCGAGCCGGGCGCCTCGCATCCGCTGCTGCGGGTGACTTTGGATGGCGACGGCCTGCGCACGCTGGCGCCGGGTCAGGAGGCCGATCGCGCCCGCGCCATCGCCGACCTGGAGGCGGAGGGGCGCTTCGTGCTGGCCGACGCGTTCGCGGCACGGGTGCGGCCGGATGCGGGGCTGGCGCTGCACATGGTCGTCGAACAGGGCCGTATCGCCTTCCAGATTCGCGACACGGACGGCGCGCCCGTGGTCACGCACATGCTGTCGCTGCGGCCGTTCCGCTCGGTGGTGAAGGATTACCGCATGATGGTCGACAGCCATCAGGCGGCACTCGAGGCCGGGGGGCGGGACCGCGTGCAGGCGATCGACATGGGCAGGCGTGGCCTGCATGACGAGGGCGCCGGTTTGGTGCGGCTACGGCTGGAGGGTAAGATCGCCGTCGACCTTGCGACCGCGCGGCGGCTGTTCACGCTGATCTGCGTGCTGCACCAGCGGGACTGAACCTTCTCCCCCGTTTTCCCTGGACCACGCAGCATGAAAATCGACGGCATCGCCTACCGCAGCGTCTGGGTCGACCCGCAGGACGGCTGGTCGGTCCACATCTTCGACCAGACCAGGCTGCCCTGGGCGCTCGACATCCTGCGGCTGACCGATGTGGCTCAGGCCGAATACGCCATCCGCAATATGCAGGTTCGCGGCGCTCCGCTGATCGGCGCCGTCGCCGCCTATGGCGTGTGCCTGGCGTTGCGCGCCGACCCATCCAGCGAGGCGATGGAGTGCGACTGCGCCTTCCTTGCCGACGCACGCCCCACCGCCGTCAACCTAAGCTGGGCGATCGGGCGGATGCTGACCCGGCTGCGCAACACAAGGGTCGAGGACCGCGTGGCGGCCGCCTATGCCGAGGCCGCCGCCATCGCCGACGAGGACGCCGCCCAGTGCGCCGCGATCGGGCGTCACGGCGCGCCGCTGATCGCCGAGGTGGCCGCCCGGCGTCCACGCGGGCCGGTGCAGGTGCTGACGCATTGCAACGCCGGCTGGCTGGCCACGGTCGATTGGGGTACCGCGCTGGCGCCGATCTACACCGCGTTCGAGCAGGGCATCGATCTGCATGTCTGGGTGGACGAGACGCGGCCGCGCAACCAGGGCGCCGCGCTGACCGCATGGGAACTCGGCAAGCATGGCGTGGCGCACACGGTCATCGCCGACAACGCCGGCGGCCACCTGATGCAGCACGGCGAGGTCGACCTGGTGATCGTCGGCACCGACCGGGTGACGGCGAACGGCGATGTCGCCAACAAGATCGGCACCTACCTGAAGGCGCTGGCGGCGCATGACAACGGCGTGCCGTTCTGGGTGGCGACCCCCTCCACCACCATCGACCGCAACGTGCGCGACGGTGTCGCGGAGATTCCGATCGAGGCCCGCTCTGGGGATGAGTTGTCGCTGGTCACCGGACGCACCGCCACGGGCGCGATCGAGACGGTGCGGATCACGCCGGACGGCAGCGCCGCCGCCAACCCGGCATTCGACGTGACGCCGGCGCGCCTGGTCACCGGGCTGATCACCGAGCGTGGCCGATGCCCCGCCACCGATGCCGGCATGGTCTCGTTGTTCCCCGAATGGCGCTGAACCTCCGGGGACTGAGCCTCTGGCGGCTGCTGCCGCTGACCGTCCCGCTGGCGCTGCTGTCCGCCTGCGGCACCCATCCGCATGTGAGCGCCGACGCGCATGTGCCGCCATTCGCGCGTCAGCCATACCAGCCGTTCACGCGCGCCGCCGTCGTGGCCATCGCGTTGCGGGAATGGCGCGTGTTCGGCCAGCCGGTCGACGACGACCCGCCCGGCAGCCGCCCGCCCGCAGCGCCGGAGGATAAACCGGAGCGGCTCGAGGGCCTGTGGCAACGGGTCGGCGAATACTGGTTCCTGGGCCAGGACGCCGGCCTGTCGCAATCCGCCTGGACCGGCAAGCACGACGCCTCGGGCGTGGTGTTCCCCGCCAGCGACGACGGCGCCTATGCCTGGTCGGCGGCATATGTCAGCTACGTCATGCGCACCGCCGGCGCCGGCGCGCGGTTCCCGTATTCGCCAGCCCACCACACCTATATCGACCAGGGCCGCCAGGCTCCGGGCAGCGGGGTCGTGACGACACTGCCGCCGGACGCCTACGCGGCGCAGCCGGGCGACCTGATCTGTGTGTCGCGCACGCCCACGCCGCTGACCTATGCCGAGCTGCCGGCCGGCGACTTTCCGGCGCATTGCGACATCGTGGTGGCGGCGCAGCCGGGGCAACTCACCGTGCTGGGCGGCAATGTCGACGACGCGGTGACCATGAAACACGTTCCGACCACGCCCGACGGGCTGCTGGCGCCGCCGGGTGGGGCGATGGTGGACACGCGCTATCCGTGGCTGTGCGTGCTGCGGATCGCCTATGACTACTGAGGTACTCCTTTACCAAAATAGCCGTCTAAACGTATTGTTTATCTAATGTAATATTCGTGTCATCCTATGTGGGTCACACTCGCAAGGTCACGAAGAACCCATGTCCGACTCATCCAGCGGCGACATCGACGACGGCATTTCCGGTGCCTGGGTAACGGTGAAGAGCGCGTTCAGTTGGACCGGCGGCGCGTTGCGCGGCGGCAGCGCGAAGAAGACCGTGGCGGGTGCGGGCCTCACCGCCGGCTCGATGGCCATCACCGGCGCGCAGATCGGCACCGGCACCTCCTCGCTTGCCGTCGGCGGGGCCATCGCCGCCGGGATCGCAGTCTCCGCCACCGGGCTGGGCCTGGTCATCGTCGGCGGCATTCTGACCCTGGCCAGCGTGGCGACATCGGGCACGTCGATGGTCAAGAGCGCGGCCCATGTGATCGGCCTGAAAAAGATACTCCGGGAGCCGGCCAAGTTCGCCGCCTGCAAGTGCCAGGCCGCCAGCGTGCCAGCCGACATGGCGAACGACCACCAGTGGATCGCCACCAAGGTGCTGCCCTACATCATCAGCCAGAAGACCGAGAAGGCGGTGAAGAAGGGCGTCGGCACGGTGCCCGGCGCCGGCCTGCTGACCAACCTGTACCGGCTCGGCCGGTACGCGTTCAAGGCGGATCGCGGCAAGAAGCGCGGCTTCTACGCCCAGGTGCTGACCCGCCACCTGATCACCCATGACTGCGCGCTGGCCGGCGCCGTCGTGGCCGAGTTGTTTTCGGCGCAGGAGATGCTGACCCTACGCCAGTTCGACAGCGACCAATCGGGGCCGCTGATCGCCAGCAAGATGAAGTCGGTGTAGCGGGCAGTCGAGAAAGCCAGGCGAGGGCGTCGCCCTCGACCCATTGGGGCCGCAGGCCCCAAACCCCGATTCTCAAGAGGATTTCAAAGGCTCGGCCTTTGATGGGGTCCAGGGGCAAAGCCCCATAGGCGAGAAGCTAACCTGTTCTAAGTTTCAGCCATTGAAGCTTTCTTCGTCTTGGTGCCTCGGCGAGGTGTTGGGCGGATCGGGGTCCTTGTTGGCGTCTACGGC
>JAYTQW010000117.1:0-5412 GCA_043746535.1 Rhodospirillales bacterium | reverse complement strand
CCGCATGAGTCGGATCGCCGCTTCGTGTTGCACTACGGCGACCTGACCGATGCCACCAACCTGATCCGCATCATCCAGCAGGTGCAACCGGACGAGATCTACAACCTGGGCGCGCAAAGCCACGTCGCGGTGTCGTTCGAGACGCCCGAATACACCGCCAACAGCGACGCGCTCGGAGCACTGCGCGTGCTTGAAGCGATCCGAATCCTGGGTCTGGAAAAAAAGACCCGCTACTACCAGGCTTCCACATCCGAGCTCTACGGCAACACGCCGATCGTGCCGCAGGACGAGAACACGCCGTTTCGGCCTCGCTCGCCTTATGGCGCCGCCAAGCTGTATGCGTACTGGATGACGGTGAATTATCGCGAGGCGTACGGCCTGTTCGCCTGCAACGGCATCCTGTTCAACCACGAGTCGCCGTTGCGCGGCGAAACCTTCGTCACCCGCAAGATCACCCGCGGACTGGCGCGCATTGCCACCGGCCTGCAGGATTGCCTGTACCTGGGCAATCTGGAAGCGCGTCGCGACTGGGGACACGCGCGTGATTTCGTCGAAGCGCAGTGGCTGATGCTGCAACAGGACGTGGCGGAAGATTTCGTGATCGCGACCGGCGAGCAGCACAGCGTGCGCGAGTTCGTCGATGCCAGCGCCGCCGCGCTGGGCCTGACGCTGGAGTGGCGCGGCAGCGGCGCCACGGAAACCGCAGTGATTTCCGCGGTTTCGTCCGGTCTGGTCGCCACTGTCGGTCAAACCGCAATCCGTCTCGACCCGCGTTACCTGCGCCTGACTGAAGTCCCTAACCTGCTCGGCAACGCCGCGAAAGCGCGCACGAAACTGGGCTGGTCTGCGCGTACGACATTTACCGATCTGGTGCGCGAAATGGCCGCCCATGATCTCGCCCTTGCGCGACGCGATGCGATGGTCAGTGCTGCCGGATACCGCACCCCCGAATCGCACGACTGACGCCGACCATGCAGCGCAACGCCCGCATCTACATCGCCGGCCATCGTGGCCTGGTCGGCAGCGCCTTGGTCCGACGCCTGCAGGCGGAAGGCCACGACAATCTGATCACCGCGACGCATGCCGAACTCGACCTGACCGATCAGCCAGCGGTGGAGGCGTTCTTTGGCGCGCAACGCCCCGAATACGTTTTCCTGGCAGCGGCGAAAGTGGGCGGCATCCACGCCAACGCCACGTATCCGGCCGAGTTCATCCGCGAGAATCTCGCCATCCAGACCAATGTGATCCATTCGGCGTGGCAGCATGGCGCGAAAAAGCTGCTGTTCCTCGGTTCTTCCTGCATTTACCCGCGCGATTGCCAACAGCCGATCAAGGAAGAATACCTGTTGACTGGGCCGCTGGAACCGACCAACGAGGCCTACGCAATCGCCAAGATCGCCGGTCTGAAGATGTGTCAGACGTATCGGAAGCAATATGGCTTTGACGCGATCGTCGCGATGCCAACCAACCTGTATGGGCCGGGCGACAACTACCACTCCGAGAACGCGCATGTGGTCGCGGCGCTGATTCGGCGTTTCCACGAGGCGAAACTCGCTAATGCAGCGAAAGTAGTTGTCTGGGGCAGCGGTCGCCCACTGCGGGAGCTGCTGCATGTAGACGACCTTGCCGATGCACTGCTACTGCTGATGCGGCACTATAACGACACGGCAAAGGTCAATATTGGTTCCGGCCAGGAAGTCAGCATTGCCAAGCTCGCGCGCATGATCGCTGACGTAGTCGGTTATCGCGGCGAACTGTGCTTCGACACCAGCAAACCGGACGGCACGCTTCGCAAGCGACTCGATACCGCCCGCCTCGATGCACTCGGCTGGCATGCACAGATTCCGCTACAACAGGGTTTGCGGCAAACCGCCGAATCGTTCGCGTCCGCGCAGCCGTGAGCTCGATAGAGCCTGCACCGCCGGTGCCTGACGCGGTTTCCCGTTGGGTAGGGCCGCGTGGTCGGCGAATCCTGCACACCGGCGCGTGGTCGATGGTAGCCAAGGCGGCTGCAGCCGCCAACCTGTTCCTCACCGTACCGTTCGTCCTGCATGCGCTCGGCCCTGCGCAATTCGGTGCGTGGGCAACGCTGGTGTCTTTGGTGATGTTCGCTGGTTTCCTCGATTTCGGCTTCGGCAACGGCACAATGAATCTTGTCGCCGCCGCGCATTGTGCCGGCTTCCGGTTCGCCTTTGCCGGCGAAACGGCCTGCGGGTCGGCTGACGTGGAGTTCATGGCCGCGGGTGGCCATGTCAGCGTCGAAGGGCGTGACGGGATCGCCGATCTCGGGTTTGCCGACTTGAGCAACCCGCCGGCCGTGCCCGCCACCGGCTTTGCCAGCACCCCGCAGGTGGTGCAGGTGGGTCACGTCTACGCGGTGCGGGTGCGCAACGCCACGGTCCTGTTCCGCGTCGTAGCCCTGCACAACCCCGATGCCGAGCGTGAGGTCCGGGAAAAGGTCTTCGGGCGCGGCCGCAATCCGCTCGATCACAGCCCCGTGCCGCACACGGTGCAAGGCGGGGCACCGGTTACGGTGACCCTGGAGTGGTTGCAGTAGTGAGGAGTCGGTCGGCGCGCCCCTGCGGAGGGTGCGCCGACAAAGGTCGCGTCCGGTACCCTGATCGGGTCGGAGGTCTTATGCGTGTGTCCCGTGCCCTTTCCACCGTCCTGCTGGCAACCTTGACATGTGCGGTTGCGGCTCCCGCCCAACAGCACAAAAAGCCGGGCGCCGACTATCCCGGCGGCGTCGGCCCGGCGCAGGCCGCCGACAGCCTCTTTTCCCTGCTCAAGGACGGCCTGGAGGGCCACATCAAGCGCCTCTTCCTCTCCGCCTTCGACCAGGACATGCCGGCCTACGACCAGTTCGACGACCAGATCGAACAGCTCTTTCGTCAGGTGCAGATCTTTCGCGTGCAGTTCCGGGTGCTGCAAAGCCAGATGCAGGACCGGTCCGGGGTCCTGCTGGTGCAGGTGGACCTCGACGAGAGCGGATCAACGGCGCCGCGACGCACCTCGGAAGAGGTCAAGCTCAACCTGGTGCTGACCAAGAAAGGCTGGCGCATCGCCGACCTCGAACCGCGCACCTTGTTCCTGCCGCCCCGCTGAACCGAGCGCCGCCACAGGCCGGCGCCGCGCGGTGGTTGCCGCGGCCCGCCTCGGGCACAATAAGGGGACCGTCCCGTGACGCACCTTTTCCCAGGAGTCCCCATCGCTTATGCCCAATCCTGATCGCGACCTGAAACTGCGTTCCTACTGCGAAGCGGCCGATGAGCTGGTCTCCGTGCTGCACGAGTTTCCCCGTGAGATGTGGCACTTCAAACCCGCCCCGGAGCGCTGGAGCATTCACCAGGTGCTGGTGCACCTGGCCGACGCCGAGGTCAGCGCCTACTTCCGCTGCCGGATGATTGTTGCCGAGCCGGGCGCCGCCGTATCGGCGTGGGACCAGGATCGCTGGGCGAGCGGGTTGCGCTACGAGGAGCAGAACGTGGAGGACGCGCTGGCTTTGTTCCGGTTGCTGCGGCGCATGAATTACGAGTTGCTGCGCACCGTGCCGGAAACGGCGTGGAGCCAGTCCATGCAGCACCCGGAACGGGGCAACGTGACGCTCACCCAGTTTCTCAACACCTATGAGCGCCACACCCCAAAGCACATCGAGCAGATGCGTCACAACCTGGACGCCTGGCGCAAGACGACCAGCCGGCCTTAGCGCAGGCTCTTGACCTTGGCCACGATGGCGGCGGCATCGATGCCGTATTTGTGCAGCAGTTCCTCGGGTTTGCCGCTGTGCGGAATCTCGGTGACCGCCAGCCGGTGCACGGCGACGCCGTGCGGCCCGACCGCCTCGGCAACGGCGTCGCCCAGGCCGCCGGCCGGGTAGTGATCCTCGACCGTGAGGATGGTGTTACGCGTGACCTGCGCGGCGGCCAGCAGGGTGGCGGCGTCCACCGGCCGTACGCTGAACAGGTCGATGACGCGGATGGCGACGCCCTCCTGCTTGAGCGCGTCGTAGGCGGCCAGCGCTTCAAACAGCGTCACGCCGGCCCCCACCACGGTGACCACGTCCTGCGCGGACTGGCGCAGCACCTTGGCCTGCCCGATGGCAAACTTCTCCTCGGCGGAATAGACGATGGGCGCCTTGGGGCGGCCGGTGCGCACGTAGCAGGGTCCGGCATGTTGCGCCACGAGGTCGATGGCATGCCAGGTACTGACCGCATCGCTGGGGTAGAGCACCACGGTGGCCGGCATGGCGCGGAACAGGCTGAGGTCTTCCAGTCCCATCTGCGAGCTGCCGTCCTCCCCGATCGAGACACCGGCGTGGGTGCCGACGAACTTGACGTTCGAGCCGGCGAGCCCGGCGAGGCGGATGAAGTCGGCGGCGCGGGTCAGGAAGCAGGCAAAGGTGGAGGCGAAGGCAATCTTGCCGCAGGCGGCGAGGCCCATGGCCATGCCCACCATGTTCTGCTCGGCGATGTAGCCCTCGAAGAAGCGGGCTTGCGCCACGCCTTGGAAGGCGTCGGTGAAGGTGGAGTTCTTCACGTCACCGTCCACCGCCACCACCCGCGGATCGACTTGACCGAGGGCGGCCAGCGCCTGCCCGAAAGCCTCGCGCGTGGCCACCGGCTTGGCGGGGTCGAAGCGCGGGGCGGGCAGCGGCGCGGCCACCGCCGGAGCGGGTTTGTGCGGGGTGGGTCCCAAGGGACGCGGCTTCACGACGGCGTTGGGGCTGAACTGCGCCTCCAGTTCCTTGAGCGCGGCGTCTTCTTCCGCGCCCGCCTTCAAGGGCTTGCCATGCCAGCCCTCCTTGTCTTCCACGAAGGAGACGCCCTTGCCCTTCAGGGTCTCCGCCAACACGACCGTGGGGCGCCCCGTGGTGGTGCGGGCGGTTTCGAAAGCGGCGAGGAGCTGCGAGATATCGTGCCCGTCCACCACCAGTGCCTGCCAGCCGAAGGCTTCCCAGCGGCGGCGGTAGATGTCCATCTGGTGTTGCAACATGGTGGGCTGGCTTTGACCGAGGCGGTTGACGTCGACGATGGCGCACAGGGTGTCGACCTTGTCGAAGCTGGCCACTTCCGCAGCCTCCCACACCGAACCTTCCGCCACCTCGCCGTCGCCCATCAGCACGTAAGTGCGGCAGTCGCGGTTGTCAACCCGGGCGCTGAGCGCCATGCCGAGACCGACCGGCAGGCCCTGGCCCAGCGAACCGGTGGGAACCGCCACGAAGGGCAGGATCGGCGTGGGGTGCCCTTCCAGATCGGAGTCGAGGCGGCGCAGGGTCAACAGATGCTCGCGCGTGAAGAGGCCGAGCTCCGCCCAGGCCGCGTAGAGTACCGGGGCGGCATGTCCCTTGGAGAGAACAAAGCGATCGTTGGCCGGGTTGGACGGGTCGTGTGCATCAAACCGCATCACCGAGAA
>JAYTQW010000116.1:0-2025 GCA_043746535.1 Rhodospirillales bacterium | reverse complement strand
GCGCGCGCCGCTGCCTGCGCGCAGCACCTGGCGCCGTTCGGATTTCCCAAGATCATCGACATCTCCGACGACAGCAAGCCGCGCGAGGTCGCCAAGCTCATGCTCGAGGTACATGACCCGGCGAACTGCTCGATGACGATGGGCGAGGCCACCAACCCAGCCTTCGTCTATGACAGCCATTACTGCAACGTGGACGATCCGCAGAATGCACGGCTGCTGGTGTGCAGCTTCTTCGAGGCCGGGCTGCGCGCCTTCGACATTCGCGACCCGTTCCACCCGCGCGAGGTCGCCTATTACAAGCCGCCGGCGCAGGGCACCAAGGACCTGCCCGGCTCGAACCTGCAGAACTTCACCGGCTCCGGCGGTGTGACCTTGAACCGGACCGCCGACTGGACATCGTCGGATATTCGCATCCTCAAGCGGCGCAACGGCTCGGTCGAGGTGTGGTTCACCTCGCAGGACAACGGGTTCCAGGTGGTCCGCTTCACCAACCCAGAAGTGGTCGGCGCGGAACTGCTGCGGGTCGGCCCCGGCGACGACGCTTTGTGACGACACGCCGTCGCGACGGCCTCGTCATCGGGGCGGTTGCGGCCTATGCCTGCTCGGGCGTTGCCGCCGCCGCCCACACGATGGTGACGCCTTACGACCTGCCGATCCCCTTTTCGGCCTATGTCTTCGCGTGCGCGGCGACCTTGCTACTGACGTTCGCCGTGCTCGCGCTCGTCGTGGCGAAGCCAGAAGCGGCCAGGGGCATTGGCACCGCCTTGTTCGGGCTGGGACGCGTCGTTTGCGTGATTGGGCGAGTGGCGGCAGTGTTTCTGCTCGGCCTGACGGTCGTCGCCGGGTTGATCGGGACGCCAAGCCCGGTCGCCAACATAGGACCGACGCTGTTCTGGACCGGGCTGTTGGTCGTGCTGACCGCAGTCACCGCGGTAGCCGGAGACTTCTTTCAGATCGTCAATCCGTGGCGCGCGCTGCTGGAGTGGTGCGGCATCGGCGCGCGGCCGCGCCTCGCTTATCCGCCTTGGCTCTCGTTCTGGCCCGCGTTCGCGTTCTATCTTGCGCTGGCGTGGCTCGAACTGGTCGCGCCGCCGCGTCCTTCACTCCTGGCAATCTCTCTCATCGTGTACACCGTCGCGACGGTCGCCGGGGCGGCGCTGTTCGGGCGGGATGCCTGGCTCGAGCGGGCCGAGTTTTTCGGCGTCTTCTACCGGATCGTGGGCAAGATCGCGCCGATCTCCTACCTTCGCACGCATGAGGGCGCCCGGGGGGATGACGCCCGGGGCGATGGCGCCCGGGGCGGCTGGCGCTTGCTGCACCGGCCGGCGTTCTCTGGCGCGCTCGAGGAAATGCCGCCCGACATGAGCCTGGTCGTGTTCGTGCTGTTCATGCTGGCCGTCACCACGTACGACGGCGTCTGGCAGACTTCGTTCTGGGCCGGACTCTATTGGGGCAACCTGATGCAGTGGCTTCGTCCGCTCTGGGGCGACGACATGGCGCGGGCACAGGCGATCCTCGGACCGGGTTACCTCGTCTACCAGCGAGGCGGCTTGATCGCCGCGCCCTTCGTGTATCTGGCCATCTACATGGCCGTGATGGCGATGGTCCGCACGGCCATCGGCGGGCGGCTGACGACGCGGGCGCTGGCACTTCGTTTCGTTTTCTCGCTCGTGCCGATCGCGGTCGCGTACAACATCGCGCACGCCTTGACGCTGCTGCTGACAGTGGTTCCGGTGATTCCGTTCCTGCTCGGCGATCCGTTCGGCTTTGGCTGGAACCCATTCGGACTGCCGCTGATGTCAGCCGAACCGGACTCGTTGCAGATGGGCGAGGTCTGGCACGTGGAGGTCTTCCTGATCCTCGCGGGCCATGTCGCCAGCGTCTATATCGCGCATCGCGCGGCCCTGCGCGTCTGCGCCCGGCCGCGGGAGGCGAGGCTGGCCGAGCTGCCGCTCGTGCTGCTGATGGTGTGCTACACCTTTCTGGGGCTGGTGGTATTGAGCCTGCCGCTTGCATTGCATTGAG
>JAYTQW010000115.1:0-3575 GCA_043746535.1 Rhodospirillales bacterium | reverse complement strand
CAGCCGTCCGGGATTGTACGCCAGGCGGATGCCCGCCACCTGGGGAAAGCCGCCCTTGCCGGTCCGGGAGATGCCGTTCTCAAGGGCTGCGCGCAGGTCGGCCCCGGTCAGCGTCAGCGTGGCGACGGTGTTGCCGAACGGCAGCGCGGTCATCACGTCGCCCAATGTCACGTCGCCCGCCGGCAGGCCGGTGCGGATGCCGCCGGCGTTCATCAGCGCCACATCGGCGCCATGCGTGCTGCCCAGCATCGCCTCGGCCACGATGTCGCCCAGCGCGCACTCGCCCATGCGGCAGCCCTCGGTCGGCAAGGCAGTCTCGGCGTGCCCCACCACCTGCCGCCGCACCGCGCCCAGCCGGGCCGAGTAGGCGGCGACGATGGCGGCCACCGCCGGGTCTTCCGGCAGGTCGAGGCCGACATGGCGCACGTCGCCCGCGAAGGCCAGCAGTGTGCCATCGGCGCCGATGTCGAGGTCGAGCCGGCCCAGATAGCGCCCGAAGCAGCCCGCCTGCAGCACCAGCGACCGTCCGGCTGGACCGAATATGGCGGCGTGGGCGGGACCGGCGGCACCCGGCTCGCTGTCGCTGAGCAGGGTATGCGAGTGGCCGCCGACGATCACGTCCACACCCGCCACCTGCCCGGCCAGCGCGCGGTCGGCGCCCACGCCCAGATGCGACAGGGCGATCACGAACCGCGCGCCATCGGCCCGCGCGGCGGCGGCGGCGGCGGCCAGGGCGGCGGCGGGATCGCCGATGCGGACGCGCGGGCCGGGCGAGGAGCCGACCAGAGCCTCCGGGGTGGTCAGGCCGACCACGCCAATGCGCAGCCCGTCCTTCTCGATGATCGCGTACGGCCGCAGCAGGCCGCGCAGGTCGGCATCGTCGCTGGCATCGACATTGGCCGACAGCACCGGGAACCTCGCGCCGCGCACGAAACCCGCCAGCGTGGCCGGGCCGTTGTCGAACTCGTGGTTGCCGACCGCCATCGCCTCGGTGCCCAGCGCGTGCATGACCGCAAGCTCCACCTCGCCATGCCAGGCGGTGTAGAACAGGCTGCCCTGGAACTGGTCGCCGGCGTCGAGCAGCAGCACCGCGCGCCGATCCGCCGCTGCCGCCGCCCGCGCCTGCGCGAGCGCGGTCGCCAGATGCGGCGAGCCGCCGAAGCAGCCGGGCTTGCCGGCGACGCAGCCGAGCGCCGCGCCGTCCACCGGCTCATGCCGCGAGTGGAAATCGTTCATGTGCAGCAGGGTGAGGCGATGCACCGCCGCGCCGTGCGCGAGCCGGGTCATCGGCAGCACGGCCAACGTGCCGAGAAGGGCGCGGCGGGACAGGGACATGCAGTCACCTCAAGTTTAGCCACAGGAACAACGCACATCGCTGCCCACCGCGTCAACGCCACCACCGCCCCTTGCCACGCGCCCCGCGGGGCGCAACATAGCGGAGACCGGACCGCTGCGGTCCCCTTTCGCGAAAGCCGCACCCATGTTCATCGAGACCGAAGGCACGCCGAACCCCGCCACCCTGAAGTTCCTGCCGGGCCGCGACGTGATGGGCGCCGGCACCGCCGACTTCGCGACCGCCTCGGCCGCCGCCGCCTCGCCGCTGGCCGAGGCGCTGTTCGCGTTGCCGGGCGTCTCGCGGGTGTTCCTGGGCGGTGACTTCGTGACCGTCACCAAATCCGACCTGGCCGCCTGGCAGTCGTTGAAGCCGCAGGTGCTGGGCGTGGTCATGGAGCATTTCGTCGCCGGCCTGCCGGTCATGCTGGGCGAGGCGGCCGGCGCCGACGAGGAGGACACCGCCCCCGAGGACGCCGAGATCGTGGCGCAGATCAAGGAACTGCTCGACACCCGCGTGCGCCCGGCGGTGGCCGGCGACGGCGGCGACATCGTCTTTCGCGGCTATCGCGACGGCATCGTGCGGCTGCACATGCAGGGGTCGTGCAGCGGCTGCCCGTCCTCCTCCGCGACCCTGAAGCACGGCATCGAGAACATGCTGCGCCACTACGTGCCCGAGGTCACCTCGGTCGAGCAGGTATCCCTGTGAGCCTTGACGCCGAGGCGCTCGACACGCTGTTCCGCACCGCGCGCACGCATTGGAAGTGGCAGGACCGGCCGATCACCGAGGCCAACCTGCGCGAGATCTACGACCTGATGAAGTGGGGTCCGACCTCGGCCAACGGCTCGCCGGCGCGGTTCGTGTTCGTGACCAGCGCCGAGGGCAAGGAGCGCCTGAAACCGGCCTTGTCGGCGGGCAACCTGGACAAGACCATGGTGGCGCCGGCCACGGTGATCGTGGCGCACGACCCGCAATTCTACGAGCAATTGCCAAAGCTGTTCCCGCACGCCGACGCGCGCTCCTGGTTCGCCGGCAACGAGGCGCTGGCGCAGGAGACGGCGTTCCGCAACGGCACGTTGCAGGGCGCCTACTTCATCATGGCGGCGCGGGCGCTCGGCTACGATTGCGGGGCGATGTCGGGGTTCGACAAGGCCAAGGTCGATGCGGCATTCTTCGCGGACAGCGGGTGGAAGGCCAACTTCCTCATCAACGTCGGCTATGGCGACCCGGCCGAGCCGTACGAGCGGGCACCCCGCCTGAGTTTCGAGGAAGCCTGCGTCGTCGCCTGATGCCCAGTTGACGACCATCCGCATCCTGGCGATCGACGCGGCGCTGGCGCAGCGCTCGGTGGCGGTCGTGGCCGATGGCGTGGTGCTGGCCGAACGGATCGAGCCGGGCCAGCGCGGCGAGGCGGCACGGCTGGCGCCCATGGTGCGCGACGTGCTGGCGGCGAGTGGATTTGGGGCGGGCGAACTGGATGCGGTGGCGGTCACGGTCGGACCGGGCAGCTTCACCGGCATCCGCGCCGCGTTGGCGGTGGCGCATGGGCTGGCGAGCGCCATCGGATGCCCCCTGATCGGCGTCACCGTCGGCGAGGCCCTGGCCGCACGCTTCCCACGCCTGGGCGGCCGCACGCTGTGGGTGGCGATCGACAGCCGCCGCAACCGCGTATTCCTCGATATGGGTGGCCAAGTGACGGCGGTGGCGCTGGACCGGCTGCCGCCTGCGAGCGGGCGCATGGCGCTGGCCGGGGACGCGGCGGGCGAGGTGGCGTCGCGCCTGGCCGCACGCGGCGACGACGTGATGCTGACCGATGCCCGCCAACCGCTGGCACGGCATGTGGCGGTCGTGGCGGCGCTGCGCCTGGCCGGCACGCTGCCGCCGCGCGAGGCGCAGCCGCTGTACATCGACTCGCCCGAAGCGAGCCTGCCGGCCGGCGGCCTGCGGCCCTCCCCGGTCGCGTGATCGCCGCCCAGCCGATCCACGCGGCGGCGCTGGCCGCCATACACGCCGCCAGCTTCCCGTCCGGCGAGCAGTGGGATGCCGGTGCGATGACGGCGCAACTGTCGCAACCTGGCGTGTTCGGCTGGCTGGAGGATTCCGGCGGCCTGATCCTGGCCCGCGTTGCCGCCGATGAGGCCGAGGTGCTTACCTTGGCCGTGGTGCCCGAAGCCCGGCGGCGCGGCGTGGGGCGGATGCTGCTCACCCAGGCCTGCGCCGAGGCGGCGGCACGCGGGGCCGC
>JAYTQW010000114.1:0-9283 GCA_043746535.1 Rhodospirillales bacterium | reverse complement strand
TCCATGTCGAGGTCGAACGCCTCGCGGGAGGTGTACAGCGGCGACTCCAGGCTGAACCCCGGCGTGCGGCGGGCGATGATGGATTCAAGCGCGGAGCGGGACAGGGACTGCATCGGGAAGGCTCCTAGAGGAACGTCACAGGGTGTGGGCAAACCGCAACCCGTCGAGGATCGCGGCGTGAATGTTGCGGCTGGCGATGGCGTCGCCGAGCCGCAGCAGGCGGAAGCGGCCATCCGCGTTGCGGACGATCCGCTGTGGCTGGCCGGACAGCAACGCCGCATAGTCCGCCTCGCCCAGATTGACCGAGTGCGGCACCAGCGCGTGGTAGAGTTCGTCGGCGGGCAGCGTGCCATGCTCGACCACCACCTGATCGACCACGCGCTCCGAGGTTTCCGGGCCATAGTCGCTGCCAATGGTGGCGACCAGGTGGTTGCCCTCGCGCCGAACGCGGGTCAGGCGGCTGTTGATGGTGACGCGGACGCCGCGACGGCTGAAACACCGCGCATAGGCGGCGTGGTTCAGCCCGCCGATCTCCGGCGCGAAGAGGCGCTCCGGCGTCACCAGTTCGACCGCGCTGCCGGCCTCGGCCAGCATCTCGGCGGCCTGCATCCCCGGATGGTTGCCGTTGTCGTCGAACACCAGCGCGCGCGGGGCAGGGGCCGCGGTACCGCTGGCGATGTCCCAGGAGGAGACCACCAGCTCGTTGCCGGCCTCCAGCACCTCGGTGTCGGGCACTCCGCCGGTGGCGATGAACACCGCGTCTGGCCGCTCGGCCAGCACGTCGGCGACCTCGGCGTAGGTGGCGAAACGCAGCGCCGCGCCCAGCCGCTCCAACTGCGCCACCCGCCAGTCGACGATGCCGATCAACTCCTTGCGGCGCGGGTTGCGCGCGGCCAGCAGGATCTGACCGCCGGCCCGCTCGGTCGCCTCGAACAGCACGACGTGGTGGCCGCGCTCGGCGGCGACCCGTGCGGCCTCCAGCCCGGCCGGGCCGGCGCCGACCACCACCACGCGCAAGGCCGGGCCATCGCCGCGCGCGATCTCATGCGGCAGGCTGCCCTCGCGGCCGGTGGCGGGGTTGTGGATGCACAGCGCCTCGCGGCCCTCATAGATGCGGTCGATGCAGTAGCTGGCGCCGACGCATGGGCGGATGCTGTCCTCGCGGCGCTCGGCGACCTTGCGCGCGATATGCGGGTCGGCCATCAGCGCGCGGGTCATGCCGACCATGTCCAGCTTGCCGGCGGCGATGGCGTGGCGGGCGGTGGCGACATCGTTGATGCGGGCGGCGTGGAACACCGGGATGCCGGCCTCGGCACGCACCTCGCCGGCGAAGTCCAGATGCGGCGCTGCCCGCATGCCCAGCACCGGGATCACGTCCAGCAGCGCCGCGTCGGTGTCGATGTGGCCGCGGATGATGTTGAGGAAATCGACCAGCCCGCTGGCCTTGAACCGCCGCGCGATGGCGATGCCCTCCGCGCGCGGCAGCCCGGCCTCCCACACCTCGTCGGCCACCATGCGCAGGCCGAGGATGAAGTCCGGCCCGACCGCCGCCCGCACCGCCGTCATTACCCGCAGCGAGAACGCCATGCGGGCGTCGAGCGACCCGCCCCAGGCGTCATGGCGGCGGTTGGTGGCGGGCGACCAGAACTGGTCGGGCAGGTGGCCATAGGCGGTGATCTCCAGCCCATCCAGCCCGGCAGCCCGCATCCGCTGCGCCGCACTGGCATAGTCGGCCACCACGCGGTCGATGTCCCACGCCTCGGCCGCCTTCGGGAACGCACGGTGCGCCGGCTCGCGGATGGCGGAGGGGGCCAGCACCGGCAGCCAGTCGGCGGTGTTCCAGGCGGTGCGGCGGCCGAGATGCGTGAGCTGGATCATCGCGGCACTGCCGTGCTCGTGGCAGGCATCGGCCAGTTCGCGCAGCCACGGCACGATCTCGTCCTTATAGGCGAGCAGGTTGCCGAACACTGGCGGGCTGTCCGCCGAGACCACCGCCGAACCCGCCGTCATGGTCAGGGCGACACCGCCGCGCGCCTTCTCGGCGTGGTAGCGGCGGTAGCGCTCCTTGGGCATCCCGTCCTCGGAGTAGGACGGCTCGTGCGCCGTACTCATCACCCGGTTGCGCAGCACCAGATGCTTCAGCCGGAATGGCTGCAGCAGCGGGTCCGTGCTGGCGACCGGCGATGCGGACGGCATGGCGTTCATCGTTCCAGTGTGCAGCGCAACCGGGCCGCGTTCCAGCGGCTTAGGCCCGCATCATGGGTTACCCAGCTTTTCAGATGGTGCCATCAGGAGTTGGCCCAGAAGGAGAATCAGCGGCGCCAGCTTTTCCTGGCTGGTGGTCCAAACCAGGTGGTCATTGATACTGGCGTATCCATGGACCAGGACGTTCCGGAACGCCACCGCCTGCGGCAGATAAGGCACTTGCCCAGCCACGTCAGGGAAGCGGTGACGGAGCACCGAAAAGGCCTCTCCGACTATCATGAACTGCCGCTCCACCGCTGAGCGAAGCATTTCATCACAACAGTAATCATCATAGTTCCGTCCACGGGTGAATTAAACGATCCGCTCGGCTGATTCGCGAGCGTCCCATAAATACTTTGCCGCTGCCGCCGAGATCATGACTGCGGGAACACTTGTCGCCGTTGCGCCTCGACAGACTGCCTAAAATATGGGTTTCGTAATCCGGCCTCCGTCACCAGATCGATCTCTCGCCCGAACAGGTTGCTTAGGCTTTCGCGCAATCCGAAGTAAGCATCGGAGTAGGAAAAGTCTCGACCCTCATTGAACGTGACCAGGAAATCCAGATCGCTGCGCGCCGGGTCGAAACGACCGTCCGCCGCCGAGCCGAACAGGTCAAGCCGCTGAACGTGGAACTGCCGGCACAGCGCGGGCAGGGCGTCCGGCGGCACGCTGTCGAGCGGGGGCGGCATCATCTCCATACCAGAACCATAGCATGGCTGCGACGCGGCGGGTTATGGCGGCTGTGCGAGATCGGTGCCGCGGTAGAACTCCCCCAGCGTGAACGCGGCGTCGATGCTCGCAAGCCGCACCATGCCATCGAGCGCCACGACCTTCTCCGCTGTTTCCGGCCAACCGCCGTCCTGCTGGCGGCGAAATACCTCAGCGCCTACGGAGGTCGACTGAATGACCAGAATTTCCATAAGCGAGGGGATCGTGAAATAGGTCCAGATATTGGACCAGGTTTCCGCATGATTGCTTGGCGACATGATCTCGGCCACCAGCAACGGCTCCAGCATCAACGGGGCATTGCCGCGAACCGGCGCGCAGGTCACGCCCAGGTCGGGAATCCTGACGTTGGTGTTGCCCTGGATGCGCGGCGAAATTCCCGGCTCCGTAACCACCGAGCAGCCCGGACGCGCCTGCCGCAGATGCCCCACCAGCGCGTAACCCAGGTTGGCGGCAATCATCCCGTGAATGACATGAGACGGCGCCATCAGGGTCACATGCCCGTCCACCAACTGTTGACGCAGGCCGTATGGATCGTCGGGCCAGTCGAGGAACTCGGCAACGGTGACACGTCCGGGAAGCGGCTTCAGGGCTGCTGACATGGCCGCACTCTGGGTCCGCCCCGGCCCCCGATGCAAGAACATCGTCGCGCCATCTGATTTCCGCATCTCGCCAGCAATGGTTGTCTGCCTGTAGATAGCGGTATGCAGCGTTTCTCCGCCCTCTCCCTCCTGCGTCACGCGATCGGCGGCCACCAGGGCTGGCAGCCGCAATGGCGCAACCCCGAACCTAAGCCGGCCTATGACGCCATCATCGTCGGCGGCGGTGGCCACGGCCTCGGCACCGCATTCTATCTCGCCAGCGAACACGGCCTGCGCAACATCGCGGTGCTGGAGCGTGGCTGGATCGGCGGCGGCAACACCGGGCGCAACACCACCATCATCCGCTCCAACTACCTGTTCGACGAGAGCGCCGCCCTCTACGACCATGCGGTCAAGAAGTGGGAGACGCTGAGCCAGGTGCTCAACTACAACGTCATGTTCAGCCAGCGCGGCGTGATGATGCTGGCGCACACCGTCCATGACGAGCAGGTGTTCAAGCGCCACGTCCACGCCAACCGGCTGAACGGCGTCGACAACGAGTGGCTGACCGCCGAGCAGGCCAAGGAGTTCTGCCCGCCGCTCAACATCGCGCCGGGAATGCGCTACCCGGTGCTGGGCGCCGCCCTGCAACGGCGCGGCGGCGTCGCCCGCCACGACGCGGTCGCCTGGGGCTATGCCCGCGCCGCCGACAGCCTGGGCGTCGATATTTTGCAGAACTGCGAAGTGACCGGCATCGACCGCGACGGCACCGGCGCGGTCTCCGGCGTGCAGACCACCCGCGGGGCGATCCGCGCCAGGAAGGTCGGCGTGGTCGCCGCCGGCCACACCAGCGTGGTGATGGCGATGGCCGGCGTCCGCCTGCCGCTGGAGAGCTACCCGTTGCAGGCGCTGGTCAGCGAGCCGATCAAGCCGGTGGTGCCGTGCGTGGTGATGAGCAACACCATCCATGCCTATATCAGCCAGTCGGACAAGGGCGAGCTGGTGATCGGCGCCGGCACCGACGCCTATACCAGCTACACGCAGCGCGGCGGGCTGCACATCACCACGCACACGCTGGACGCGATCTGCGAGCTGTTCCCGCAGTTCCGCAGGATGCGGATGCTGCGCAACTGGGGCGGCATCGTCGATGTCACGCCGGACCGCTCGCCGATCATCGCCAAGACGCCGGTGCCCGGCCTGTACGTCAACTGCGGCTGGGGCACCGGCGGCTTCAAGGCAACGCCCGGCAGCGCGCATGTATTCGCGCACACCATGGCGCACGATGCGCCGCACCGCATCAACGCCCCGTTCACCATCGAGCGGTTCCGCGACGGCCACCTGATCGACGAGGCCGCCGCCGCGGCCGTCGCACACTGAGGGCGCATCCATGCTTCTGATCGAGTGCCCCTATTGCGGGCCGCGCAACGAACTTGAGTTCGCCTATGCCGGCGAGGCGCATGTCGTGCGCGTCGAGGCGCCGGCCGAGCAGTCCGACGAGGCCTGGGGCCAGTACCTGTACCACCGCACCAACCGGCGCGGCGTCCATGCCGAGCGCTGGCGGCACACGCATGGCTGCGCGCGCTTCTTCAACGCGCTGCGCGACACCACCACCGACCAGTTCCTGGCGATCTACCAGACCGGCGCACCGCGTCCCGAGCTGCCGGGCGACGCCGCGTGACCCGCCTTGCCGCCGGCGGGCGGATCGACCGCACCCGGCCGGTCCGCTTCACCTTCGATGGCCGGCCGTATGCGGGTTTCGTCGGCGATACTTTGGCTTCGGCATTGCTGGCCAACGGCGTGCATCTGGTCGGGCGCAGCTTCAAGTACCACCGCCCGCGCGGCATCATGTCGGCTGGCGCCGATGAGCCGAACGCGCTGGTGCATGTGCGCGACACGCCGAACCTGCGCGCCACCACCGTCGAACTCTACGACGGCCTCGCCGCCGCCAGCCAGAACCGCTCGCCGTCGTTGCGCTTCGATGTCGGCGCGGTCAACGACTTCATTTCTCCGCTGCTGCCGGCCGGGTTCTACTACAAAACTTTCATGTGGCCGGCCTCGTGGTGGAAAAAGGTGTACGAGCCGGCCATCCGCAGCGCCGCCGGCCTCGGCCGCGCGCCCTCCAGCGCCGATCCCGAGCGCTACACCGCCTGTTTCGCGCATTGCGAGACGCTGGTGGTGGGCAGCGGTCCCGCAGGCCTAGCCGCCGCCCTGGCAGCCAGCGACCGGGGCGAGCGGGTGATCCTGTGCGACGAGCAGAACGAGTTGGGCGGCACGCTGCTGGCCCCGGGCGACGCCAGCATCGACGGCCAGCCCGCCGCCACGTGGCTGAGCACGACGCTGGCGAGGCTGGCCGCGGCGGGCGTCACCCTGCTGGCGCGTACCACCGCGTTCGGCTACTTCCCGCACAACCTCGTGGGCCTCGCCGAGCGGCTGACCGATCATCTTGCCACCATCCCCGATTGCCCGCGCGAACGCATGTGGCAGGTGCGCGCAAAGACAGTGGTGCTGGCGACCGGCGCCATCGAGCGCCCGCTGGTGTTCCCCGGCAACGACCGCCCCGGCGTCATGCTGGCCGATGCCGCCCGCATCTATGCCGAGCGCTACGCCGTCCGCCCTGGCCGCACCGTCGTGGTCGCCGCCTCGCATGACAGCGCCTATGCCGCAGCCCTGGCGTTGCAGGCCGCCGGCGCCCGCATCGCCGCCATCGCCGACTCCCGCGCCACCGCCGACGGTGCGTTGCCGGCGGCGGCGCGTGCCGCTGGCATCGCCATCCACACCAACAGCCGTGTCACCGCCACCGCCGGGCGGCTGCGCGTGTCCGGAGTCACCCTGTCCGGCGGCCAGCGCCTCGGCTGCGACCTGCTGCTGATGGGCGGCGGTTTCACGCCTAGCGTCCACCTGTTCAGCCAGTCGCGCGGCAAGCTGCGCCACGACCCCGCCAGCGGCACCTTCCTGCCTGGGACGCCAGCCGAGAACACGGTCAGCGTCGGCGCCTGCAACGGCGCGTTCACCCTGGCCGCCGCCCTCGGCGAAGGGTTCGCCGCCACCGGCCACGCCGAGATGACCAACTCGCCGCCGCCAGCGGACGCGCCGCTGGGCAAGGCGTTCGTCGATTTCCAGAACGACGTGACCGCGAAGGACCTGAAGCTGGCGGCGCGCGAAGGCTTCCGCTCGATCGAGCACATCAAGCGCTACACCACCACCGGCATGGCAACCGACCAGGGCAAGACCTCCAACCTCAACGCGCTCGGCATCGTCTCCGACACGCTGGGCGTCGCCATGCCAGCGGTCGGGCTGACCACGTTCCGCATGCCATACACGCCGACCAGCTTCGGCGCGTTCGCCGCCACCTCGCGCGGCGCGCTGTTCGACCCGGAGCGCACCACGCCGATGCACGCGCAGGCGGTGTCGCTCGGTGCGGTGTTCGAGGATGTCGGCCAATGGAAGCGCGCGCGCTTCTTCCCCCATGGCAATGAGGACATGCACGCCGCCGTGGCGCGCGAGTGCCGCGCCGCCCGCGCGGGCGCCGGCCTGTTCGACGCCAGCACGCTCGGCAAGATCGAGGTGGTCGGCCCGGATGCCGGCGCGTTCCTCAACCGGATGTACACCAACGACTTCAGCAAGCTCGGCGTGGGCCGCGCCCGCTATGCGGTGATGCTGCGCGAGGATGGCTTCGTCATGGACGACGGCATCGTCGCCCGGCTTGCCCCCGACCGCTTCCACGTCACCACCACCACCGGCGGCGCCGCGCGCGTCATGGCGGTGATGGAGGACTACCGGCAGACCGAGTTCACCGGCCTGCGCGTCTGGCTCACCTCGATCACCGAGCAGTTCGCCACCCTCGCCATCCAGGGGCCGCGCGCCCGCGACATCGTCGCCACCCTCACCGACGCCGACCTCGCCATGCCGCATATGAGCGTGCGCGAGGCCGATGTGCTCGGCCGCCGCAGCCGGGTGTTCCGGGTCAGCTTCACCGGCGAACTCGGCTTCGAGCTGAACGTCCCCGCCAGCCACGGCCCCGCCGTCTGGGAGGCGGCGCTTGCGGCGGGAGCGGCCCCGTACGGCACCGAGGCGATGCACGTGATGCGCGCCGAGAAGGGCTACATCATCGTCGGCCAGGAAACCGACGGCACCGCGACGCCGAACGATGTCGGGCTCGGCTGGTGCGTCGGCAAGAACAAGCCCGACTTCGTGGGCATGCGCTCACTCGCCCGTGCGTCGATGGCCGATCCAGGCCGCAAGCAACTGGTCGGCCTGCTGACCGAAAACCCCGCCGAGGTGCTGGAGGAGGGCGCGCAGATCGTCGCCGATCCCGCGCAGCCCATCCCGATGACCATGCTCGGCCACGTCACCTCATCGTATATGAGTCCGGCGCTGGACCGCTCCATAGCACTGGCGGTGGTGCGCGGCGGCCGGGCGCGGATCGGGGCCACGCTGCACATTCCCATGCCGGGCCGCAGCATCACGGCCAAGGTGGTGGCGCCGGTGTTCTTCGACCTCGAGGGAGTGCGCCTGAATGGCTGAACTGACGCTCGCGCCGTCCTCGGCACGGTTCAGCCTGCGCGGCGATGTGGCCGCCGGCTGTGCCGCGTTCGGCGTGCCGGCACCCGCCACCCTGCGCGCCGCCACGCGCGGCGACCGCTCGGCGCTGTGGCTCGGCCCCGACGAGGCGATGCTGCTCGCACCGTTCGGCACCGCGATGCCGGACGGTGATTTTGCCGTGGTGGACATCGGTGAGCGCCAGGTTGCCTGGCACCTGGCCGGGCGCGGCGCGGAGGCGATGCTGGCGGCTGGCTGCCCGCTCGACCTGGCCCGCTTCGGCATCGGCGGCTGCACACGGACCGTGCTGGGCAAGGCCGAGATCATGCTGTGGCGCACGGCGCCGTTCGCCTGGCACCTGGAAGTCTGGCGCAGTTTCTCCGCCTATGCCGAGGCGTTGCTGCGGCAGGCGGGCAGGGACTGGACATGATCGCGCCGGCCTGGAACCCGGAGATCGACGATACGCTGGTCTGCGTCGCCGTCCGCGACGAGACGCACGACGTGAAGACCTTCACCTTCGCAGCCGAGCCGGAGCGGCGGTTCGACTTCGTGCCCGGCCAGTTCATGACCTTCACCTTTCCGGTGGACGGCGCCGATGTGCCGCGCTGCTACACCATCGCCAGCCCGCCGACCCGCCCGGACCGGCTGTCGATTACCGTGAAGCACATCCCCGGCGGCGTCGTCTCGCCCTGGCTGCACCGGGCGATGGTTCCCGGCGTGCGCGTGCCGGTGGCCGGGCCGTTGGGCGATTTCTGCGCCGACCTGCATCCGCCCGGTAAATACCTGTTCCTGTCCGGTGGCGTCGGCGTCACGCCCCTGATGAGCATGGCGCGTGCCTGGGACGACCGTGCCGAGGGTGCCGACGTGGTGTTCGTCCACAGCGCCCGCACCCCCGACGACATCGTGTTCCGCGCCGAACAGGCCGAACTCTCCCGTCACCGCCAGGGCTTTCGCGCCGTGGCGCTGTGCGAGACCGACGCGCCGCACGAGATCTGGCCCGGCCATCGCGGCCGCCTGTCGCTGCCGCTGCTGCGCCTGCTGGCCCCCGACCTGCTGGAGCGCCGGGTATTCTGTTGCGGCCCGGCCCCATACATGGCGGCGGTCCGCGCCATGCTGGACGAGGCCGGCTTCCCCCGCGACCGCTACCACGAGGAGAGCTTCGACTTCGCCACCCTGGCGCAGGCTGAGCCGGA
>JAYTQW010000113.1:0-9804 GCA_043746535.1 Rhodospirillales bacterium | reverse complement strand
TCCGCCAGGGGCAGAATGCGCTCGCCCGGCATGGTGCCGCGCTCCACGTAGGTGCCATGGCGGCCCGCCTCGGCCAGGGCAGTGCGGATCTTGGGCAGGTGGCGGCCCACCTTCATGATGACGGCGGCGTCCGTGCCGCGCAGCCGGGCGGCCAGGCTGGCGGCGTCCAACGTGCCCGGCAGCACCGTCAGCACGTCGTCGCCATGCGTCATCGGCAGATGGGCGCGGGTCCAGCAGCCGCTCATGCCTGATACCCCCGGCACCACCTCGAAGGCGTGGGCCGCGTGCAGCCGGTCGAACAGGTACATGGAGGAGCCGTAGAAGAACGGGTCGCCCTCGCACAGCAATGCCACGTCCGATCCGGCGCGCAGCCGCTGGTCGATCGCCTGCGCCGACCGCTCGTAGAACGCCGCCATCGCGGTCAGGTAGCGCGGGTCGTCGACGTCGACCTCCGTCGTGTAGGGGTACTCGAAGCGCAGCCGCTCGGCGCGCGGGCCGATATGGGCGGCGGCGATGCCGTGGGCGTGGCCGGGCCAGCCGTGCTTGGCGAAGAACGCCACCACCGGGCAGGCGGCGACGATGCGGGCCGCCTTCAGCGTCATCAGCTCGGGGTCGCCCGGCCCGACGCCGACGGTGTAGAACACGGCCATCACTCGGCCTCGCTGGCCAGCGCGTTGACGGTGGCGACCGCCATGGCGCTGCCGCCGCGCCGCCCGCGCACGATCGCCCAGGGCACACGGCCATACTCGGCCAGCGCCGCCTTCGATTCCGCCGCGCCGACGAAGCCGACCGGCATGCCGATGATGGCGGCGGGCGGCGCGGCACCCGCATCCAGCATTTCCAGCAAATGGAACAGCGCGGTCGGCGCGTTGCCGATCGCCACCAGCGCGCCGGCCAGGCGTTCGCCCCACAGCTCCAGCGCCGCCGCCGAGCGGGTGGTGCCGAGGCGGGCTGCCAATGCTGCAATGTCAGGGGCATCGAGCGTGCAGATGACCGCGTTGGCGGCGGGCAGCCGAGGGCGGGTGATGCCGTGCGCCACCATCTTCGCGTCGCACAGCACCGGCGCCCCGGCCAGCAACGCGGCGCGGGCCGCGGTGGCGAAATCGGCGCTGAAGGCGAGGTCGCGGGTGATCTCGACCATGCCGCAGGCGTGGATGACGCGCACTGCGACGCGGGCCTCGGCGGGCGAGAGGCCGGACAGATCGGCCTCGGCGCGGATGGTGGCGAAGGACTGCGCGTAGATCGCGGCGCCGTCGCGCTCGTAGGCGATCATGGCGCGGCCAGGATGGCGGCGATGTCGGCCACCGCCAAACCCCGGAGCACCGGGGCGTCACCGGCGCGGCCATGGCGCACGAGGTCGTAGCGGCCCTCGCGCCCGACCAGCGTGACGACGGCGGGGCCGGGATGGGCGCAGCCCTTGGCGCAGCCGGAGACGTGCAGGCCGGGCGCCAACCCGGCCCAGCGCGCGGCATCGGCGCGGGTGGCGACGCTGGCGCTGGCGCAGGCGGGCGCACCCGCGCAGGCGGCGACATGGCGGCGCGGGTCGGCGGGGTCGGCGATCAGGCCGAGCCGTTCGGCGATGGCGGCGAGCGGGGCGCCCCCCGGCAGCACGACGCTGCGGTCGGGGGTCAGCAGCAGATCGTTCCCCAGCGCGGCGAGGCCCGCCAGTGTCGCCGCACTCAGTTGCCCGAACGGGACGCCGAGCGAGGCTGGCGGCGGCACGGCCGGGTGCGTGGCCGGACGGGTCGGCAGGGCGGCGGCGGCGAAGATCGCGGCCTCGCCGTGACACTCGATCAAGGCGCGCATCCGCCCGCTGCCGAAGGCAAGACAGGCGGCAACGAGACGGGTGACGGCCTCGATGGGGGAGACCGTGGTGGCGAGGTCGCCGCCCAACCCGGTCTCGTCGCCACAAATGCAAAGGTCGCCGGAGCGGCCGTTGACCGACACCGCGAACTTGTCCGGCAGCGCGTCCCAGTCGGGCGAGGCCTCCTGCATCGCCTCCAGCGCCGCCACCAGTGCGGCGTCGAACGGTGGGCAGGCGATGATCCGCCGACGCCGCTCGCGCACCGGGTCGGCATGGGCGAGGCCGGCGGCCACCATCGCGGCGGCGAACGGCGTGACCGTTTCGCCACGCAACCCACGGATTTGCAGCAGGCCGCGCTGGGTCAGCTCGATCACGCCGTTGCCGTATTCCGCTGATGCGGCGGCGAGTGCGGCGGCGGAGGCGGGCGTCAGCCGCGCGCCGGGCGGCTTGACCCGCACCAGCAGGCCGTCGCCGGAGGACATCGGATCGTACAGGCCAGGGCACCAGCCGCGCACGCTCATTCGGCGGCTTCCGAAAGCGTGCTGGCGACGCTGTTGCGGCGGCTGTGCCACAGGTCGCGGGCGCGGGCCTCGCCGAACCGCGCGGCCATTGCGGCACGGGCGTCGGGGTTGGCGTCGAGCAGGAACGCAGCCACCGCCGCATCGCCCAGCGTGGCGTCGAACAGCAGGTCGAACTGCGCGTCCAGCCGCGTCGGCAGCGTGGCGGCGAAGGCGAACAGACTGTCCAGGCTGCGCGCGATCTCGGCGGCGCCGCGATAGCCGTGGCGCATCATGCCGGCGATCCAGGCCGGGTTGGCGGCGCGTCCGCGCACCACCCGCGCCAACTCCTCGGCCACGCCGCGGATGCGCGGGGCGCCGGGGTTGCCGGTGTCGGCGTGGTAGATCGCGGGGGCGCTCCCCAGGCTGGCGGCGGCGGCGGCGAACCCGCCGCTATGGGCGGCGAAGTCGGGGCTGTCGAGCAGGTCGATCTCGCGGTGGTCCTGGGTGTGGACGAACGCCGCCGCCCGCGCCACCGCCGCGCGCCAGCCAGCGGCGTCGGCCTCGCCGTCCAACGCCGCGCCGTAGCCGAACCCACCGGCGGCCAGGTACGCAGCACCCAGGTCGTCACGGTCCGACCACGCGCCACGCTCCAGCAATGCGGCGATGCCCGCGCCGTGCCGGCCTGGGGCGGGGCCGAAGACGCGGGTGAGCCGCTGGCCGCCCGCGTGCGCCAGCGGGTTCCAGTCGGGTGCCTCGTCGCGCGCCGCCACCGCCTGCACCGCGCCGTCGAACAGCGCGATCTGATCGGCGAAGGCGTCGCGGAACAGGCCGGAGATGCGTAAGGTCACGTCCACGCGCGGGCGGTCGAGCAGGGCGATCGGCAGCACCTCGATCCCGGTGACGCGCGCCGATCCCGCGTCCCAGACCGGCCGTGCGCCCAGCAGGACCAGCGCCAGCGCCAGGTCCTCGCCGCCGGTGCGGATGGCCGAGCTGCCCCACAGGTCGATCACCAGGCTGCGCGGCCAGTCGCCATGCTCCTGCGTATGCCGCAGCAACAATGCGCTGGCGGCCCGCTCCGCCAGCGTGACGGCGGAGCGGGTGGGAATGGCGCGCGGGTCGACGGTGAACAGGTTGCGCCCGGTCGGCAGCACGTCGGCGCGCCCGCGCGTCGGCGCGCCCGCCGGACCGGGGGCGACCATGCGGCCATCGAGGGCGGCCAGCAGCGCGGCATTCTCGGCGGCGGGGGAGGCGTCGAGATCGGCCTCGCGGAACCCTGGCGCACTGGCCCGCAACGTTTGCAGCAGGGCGGCGCGGCGCGGCGGGTCGGGCATCTGGCCGAACACATGCAGGCCGTCGCGGATCTGCAACGCCTTCACGTCGCACAGATAGGCATCCAGCCGGGCCAGCGCATCGTCGTCCGGCAGCGCCCGCGCACCCGCCTCGGCCAGCAGGCCGGCCTGCTCGGCACGCTCCAGGATGTCGCGGCGGAGCAGGCCGGTGCGCCGCGCATCGAGGCCGTCGGCGCTGGCGTACTCGTCGATCAGCCGCTCCAGCTCGCGCGTGGCGCCATGGCTGCCGGCGGCCTGCAACGGCGGCGTCAGGTGGCCGATGGTGACGGCGCCCAGCCGGCGCTTGGCGACCGCCGCCTCGCCGGGGTTGTTGACGATGAACGGGTAGATCACCGGCAGCCCGCGCAGCAGCGCGGCGGGGGCGCAGGCGGCAGAGACGGCGGCGGCCTTGCCCGGCAGCCATTCCAGCGTGCCGTGGGTGCCCAGATGCACCAGCGCGTGGCTGTCGCGCGCCAGCCAGAGATAGAACGCCACATAGGCGTGGCACGGCGGCAGGTCGGCATCGTGGTAGCCGGCGCGGCGGTCGAGCCGGTGGCCACGATCGGGTTGTATTGCGGCCGTCATGTGGCCGTGGGTGACATACCGGTGGGTGAAGTCGCCCTCCGGCTCGCCCCACGCGGCTGTGACGGCCTCCCGCAGCGGGCCGGGCAGGGTGGCGAACATCCGCCGGTACTCGGCCAAGGACAGGGTGGGTGCCGCCTCGGCGTGAACGATGTCGAACGGCCTGCCGCCCGCCGCGTAGCCGTTTGCGTCGAGCAGCCGCCGGATCGACTCCAGGCTGGCGAGGCTGTCGAGGCCGACCGCATGCGCCACCTGCCCGCCGCCGCCGGGATAGTCGGACAGCACGACGGCGACCCGGCGCTGGGCGGGGGGTGTCGCGCGCAGGCGGCTCCAGCCAGCGGCGCGGTCGGCCGCCAGCGCCACGCCGTCCGCGTCGGGCACATGCGCCACGCGGGCGAAGTCGAGGCCGGGGACCGGGGCCGTCGCTGCCTTGAACGAGATCGCCGTGGTCAGCAGCCGGCCATCGAGTTCGGGCAGCACCACCTGCATGGCGAGGTCGGTGGCCGACAATCCGCGGCTGCTCGCCTGCCATGCCAGGCGCGCCGAGCCGGACAGCACCACCTGCAACACCGGCGCATCGGCGATGTCGAGCGGCGAGGCGCCCTCGGCGCGGGCGGAGAAGGCGGTCAGGTTCAGCACCACCGACGGGCGCCACTCGGCCAGCCTGGCGCGCACCATCCGCGCGGCGTCGGCGTCCTTCAGGCTGGCGACGAACAGCGCCCGCACGCCCATGCCGCGCGCGGCGAGCGCCTGCGCCAGCGCCTCCACCGGGGCGATGTCGAGCGCCAGCAGATGCGTGCGGTAGAACACAATGGCCGCGAGCGGTCCCTCGGCCGAAAGGCCGAGCCTGTGTTCGCCGCAGGCCGGCAGCACCGCCGGCTGGGCGCCATCGTCGTCCGCAAGCCCGGCGAGGTGGGAGGCAAGACGCAGGGCGGCGGCGACGTTGCGCGGGCCGCCCTCGCGCAGCATCGCGTCGAGCCGGCGCCAGACCGGCGGCGTCACCGTGGACAGTTCGGCCAATCTCGGGTCTTCGCGCGAGCAACCGGGCAGCATCGCCAGCGGAATGCCATGCGCGCGGCAGGCGGCGGCAACCTCCTCGGCGCCGTAGCGCCAGTATTCCATGCCGCCGAGCAGGCGCAGCACCACGCAGCGGGAGCCGGCGATCACCTGTTCCACGTACAGGTCCACCGACATGGGGTGGCGCAGCCGGGCGAGGCTGGCGAGGCGCAGGGTCGGGCGGGTCGCCGGGTCCATCGCCTGCCAGCCGACGGCGACGGCGGCCAGGTCGCTGTCGGTGAACGACAGCACCACCAGATCGGCCGGCGCGTGGCCGAGGTCGACCGCCGCCTCGGCATCGTCCAGCGTGGTCGTGTCTCGCGCCAGCAGGTGCATCAGCCGGTGATCGCCGCTACGATGGCCATACGGTCCAGCCCGGTCAGGCCGATCACCACCAGATGCCCGGCGCGCGCCTCGCCGCTCTTCCAGGCGCGGTCGAAATGCTGGCGGAACCGCCCGCCGACGCCCTGGATGGCGAGGCGCAGCGGCTTGCCGGCGACGGAAACGAAGCCCTTCATGCGCAGCACGTCATGCGCCGCCGCCACCGCCCGCAACCGTTCGAGCAGCGCGTCGGGTGCGCCGGTCTCGGCCACCGGCACCACGAAACTCTCGAAATCGTCGTGCTCGTGCGCGCCGTCGAGCGCGTCGTGATGCGACGGGCGGGCGGCAAGATCGCCCTCGGCGGCGGCGTCCAGGCCGAGCAGCACGCCGATGTCGACGCGGCCCTCGCGCGCCGCCACGATCTTCACCGCGCGCGGCAGGGCGGCGGCAATCTCGGCGCGCAGCCGGGCCAGGGTCGCCTCGTCCAGCAGGTCGGCCTTGTTCAGCACCACCAGGTCGGCGGCGTGCAGCTGGTCCTCGTACACCTCGGCCAGCGGGTTGTCGTGATCGAGCGACGGGTCGGCAGCACGCAGCGCCGCCACCGCCAGCGGATCGTCGGCGAACCGGCCCGCCGCCACCGCCGGGCCGTCCACCACGGCGATGACGCCGTCCACGGTCACGCGCTCGCGGATCGACGGCCAGTTGAACGCCTTCAGCAGCGGCTTCGGCAAGGCGAGGCCGGAGGTCTCGATCAGGATATGCTCGGGCGGGTTCTCGCGGTCGAGCAGTGCTGCCATGGTCGGCAGGAAATCATCGGCCACGGTGCAGCACAGGCAGCCGTTGGACAGTTCCACGATGTCGTCGGGGCCGCACCCCTCGATGCCGCAGGAGCGCAGCAGGTCGCCGTCGATGCCGAGCGCGCCGAACTCGTTGACGATGATGGCGATGCGCCGGCCGCGCGCGTGTTCGAGCACATGGCGGACCAGCGTGGTCTTGCCCGCGCCGAGGAAGCCGGTGACGATGGTGGCGGGGATCTTCATGCGGCGGCCGCCAGATCGGGGATGCGCGCCAGCACGCAGTCCGCCAGCGAGGCGGGGCGACGCGAGGGCATCAGCACGCCGGTCTTCGAGGCGGCGTACGCGGCGGCATAGGCGAGCAGGTCGGAGGCCATGTCCGGGGTCAGGCCGCCGAGCAGGTAGCTCCATTTGCCGGGCATCGAGATCACCGCCGCACAGCCGCGCGCGCAGGAGGCGAGGCAGACGACCGGGTGCAGCGTGGCCGTGGGCGTCTCGGCCAGCGCCCGCGCCACCGCGTCGAACGTATGCTGGCCGGGCGGCACGCCGTCATCGGGCAATGGCTGCCCGGCGCGGCAGGTGGTGCAGACATGCAGGCGGGGTATGGTCAAGCGGGGCACGGCGTCGGGCATGGTCGGTCCTCTCCAGCGGCAGCAGGCTCTGGGGCACCAACCGCCCGCGCAGCCGCGCGGGTCGGTGTCTTGCGACACCGCCGACGCCGAGGCACCCCGCCCGGTATCGCGATCAGGCCAGGCAAGCGGCGCCCGGCTGTGCTGGCAGGTCTCCTGACTCGCGGATCAGACGCGCCCCGCCGGCCTTCCCAACCGCCCCGATCCGGGCCGTCAGTGGCATTTCGGCGAGGCACTCTCCGCTTACAGTTGCGGGGGCAGTCGCGGCGTCACACCGCATTCCCTTTTAACCCACCGAGCCCGGAGCAAGCGCCGACCCTGGCGGGACCATCACGCCTCGGCTATTACGCCCGCCCTGGGCAACCGTCAAAGGCGTTCCGTGTGACCCCCGACCTGCCGCGCCTCACGCTGGTGCTGGGTGGCGCCCGTTCGGGCAAGAGCCGCCATGCCGAGGCCCTGGTCACCGCCATGCCGCCGCCCTGGCTGTATATCGCGACCGCGCAGGCGTTCGACGACGAGATGCGGGCGCGCATCGCCCGGCACCGCGCCGGGCGCGCGGAGGGCTGGCGCACGATGGAGGAGCCGCTGGACCTTGCCGGTGCGTTGGCTGCGGATGCGCCGGCGCTGGTTGATTGCCTGACGCTGTGGCTGACCAACCTGATGCTGGGCGAGCGCGACGTGGCGGCGGCGGCGAGGGCGCTGGAGGCGGCGCTGGACGCGCGCGCCGCGCCGACGGTGCTGGTCTCCAACGAGGTCGGGCTGGGCATCGTGCCGGACAGCGCGCTGGGCCGGGCGTTCCGCGACGCCGCCGGGGTGCTGCACCAGCGCCTCGCCGCGCGTGCCGACCGGGTGGTGTTCATGGTGGCGGGGCTGCCGATGGTGGTGAAGTGAGCGACGACGAGGCAACCCGCCACACCGCCCGCATGGTCAGGCGCAAGGCGGTGCAGGACGCGGAGGTTGCGGCAAAGACGGTGATCGAGCGCGGCCTGCTGATGGTCCATACCGGATCGGGCAAGGGCAAGTCGACGGCGGCGTTCGGGCTGCTGCTGCGCATGGTGGGGTATGGGCGGCGCACCGCCGTGGTGCAGTTCATCAAGGGCGCCTGGGACACCGGCGAGCGGCGCGTGCTGGAGCGGTTCGGCGACCTCGTCTCCTGGCACACCATGGGCGAGGGCTTCACCTGGGAGACGCAGGACCGCGCCCGCGACGTGGCCGCCTGCCGCGCCGCCTGGGCGCGGGCGGTCGAGTTGATGCACGCGCCGGGATTGGCGCTGCTGGTGCTGGACGAACTCAACATCGCGCTGCGCTACGAGTACCTGGCGCTGGACGAGGTGTTGGCGGCGCTGGCGGCGCGGCCGGCGGGACTGCATGTCGTCGTCACCGGGCGCAACGCGAAACCGGCGCTGATTGAGGCGGCGGACCTGGTGACCGAGATGACGCTGGTGAAGCACCATTTCGCCGCCGGCGTGAAGGCACAGCCGGGGATCGAGTTCTGACCGCGCTGATGTTCCAGGGCACCGGCTCGTCGGTCGGCAAGTCGGTGCTGGTGGCCGGCCTCTGCCGCGCGCTGGTCCGGCGCGGGCTGGCGGTGCGGCCGTTCAAGCCGCAGAACATGTCCAACAACGCCGCCGTGACCGACGATGGCGGCGAGATCGGGCGGGCGCAGGCATTGCAGGCGCTGGCCTGCGGGGTGGCACCCAGCGTCCACATGAACCCGGTGCTGCTGAAACCGCAGAGCGAGGTCGGCGCGCAACTCGTGGTGCAGGGCCAGGTGCGCGGCACCGCGCGGGCGCGCGCGTACCAAGCGATGAAGCCGGGCCTGCTGCCGGCGGTGCTGGACAGCTTCGCGCGGGTGTCGCAGGGCGCCGACATCGTGCTGGTCGAGGGCGCCGGTAGCGCCTCGGAGATCAACCTGCGCGCCGGCGACATCGCCAACATGGGCTTTGCCGAGGCGGCCGGGGTGCCAGTGGTACTGATCGGCGACATCGACCGGGGCGGGGTGATCGCCAGCCTGGTCGGAACCCAGGCGGTGCTGCCGCCGGCGGATGCGGCGCGCATCAAGGGCTTCATCGTCAACCGGATGCGCGGCGACCTGTCGCTGTTCGCGGACGGCATGGCGATGATCTCCACGCGCACCGGCTGGCCGGCGCTGGGGCTGGTGCCGTTCCTCGACGCCGTGCGGCTGTTGCCGGCGGAGGACGCGCAGGACCTCGCCGCACGGCCCCGGCCCGGCGCCCGGCTGCGCATCGTGGTTCCGGTGCTGCCGCATATCGCCAACTTCGACGATCTCGACCCGCTGGCGGCCGAGCCGGAGGTGGGGCTTGTCCTGCTGGAGCGCGGACAGGCGTTGCCGCTGTGCGACGTGGTGATCCTGCCGGGGTCGAAGGCGACCGTCGCCGACCTTGCCGCCCTGCGCGGCGAGGGCTGGGACATCGACATCCGCGCCCATGTCCGCCGGGGCGGGCGGGTGCTGGGGCTGTGCGGCGGCTACCAGATGCTCGGGCGGAGTGTCGCCGACCCGGACGGCATCGAGGGGCCGCCGGGCATGGTGGCGGGAGTGGGACTGCTGGACGTGGCGACGGTGCTGGCGGGGCCGAAGCGGCTGGCGCTGGCGGTGGGCCGCTTCGCCGAGGGCGGGGACGACGTGCGCGGTTATGAGATGCACATGGGGCGCACCACCGGGCCGGACACGGCGCACCCGCTGCTGCTGCTGGATGGCCGCGCGGAGGGGGCGTGTTCGGCGGATGGCCGCGTCGCCGGCACCTACCTGCATGGGCTGTTCGCCGCCGA
>JAYTQW010000112.1:0-4935 GCA_043746535.1 Rhodospirillales bacterium | reverse complement strand
CGGCAGGCCGCCTCGGTGCCGCTCGGCCATGGCACCTCGCCCGAGGAAGTCGCCCGCGCCGTGCTGATGATCCTGGCGTTGCCGGCGCTGACCGGGCAGATGCTGGCGCTGGATGGCGGCCAGCACCTGCAATGGGGTTCTGGTCGCGCCGGGCCTCCGGAGGAATAGATGCAGCGTCCAGCCGACTACGCCGATGCCGCCCGCGGCACGCGGCACGTGTTCATCCGCGACATGGTGCTGCCGGCGCGCATCGGCGTGTATGCGTCCGAACAGGGCGCCACCCAGCGTGTCCGGCTGAACGTGTCGCTGGCGGTCGGCGACCCCGGCGGCGTCGGTCCCGACCGGCTGGAGCGGGTGGTCGATTACGGCGCGCTGGCGCAACGTCTGCGCGACGAAGTTGCCCGTGAGCACGTCCAGTTGATCGAGACCTTGGCGGAACGCCTGGCCGAAATCTGCCTGGCGGACAGCCGCGTTGTGGCGGCACGGGTGCGCGTGGAGAAACTTGACATATTGAGCGATTCGGACAGTGCCGGAGTAGAGGTGGAACGATTGCAGCCGAAAGTTACGCACCGCGCGCTGGAAGCTCTTGAGTTACAATAGGATTGCGGTTCCAAGATCACGTTTTTGTAATAGTTCCAGTTTTATTGCAGCAAAATCAACCTTTTATGCTGGATGACTTCAATCTGGGCAGGCTGCCGCGAGAGCGGGCGGATGGCTCCGGCGACGGCGTGCGCCCACAGTCGTCCACAGCCTTATCCACAGCATGGCACCCCGGATTCGGCAGCAAACTGAGCGCATTGCCGAATCGCTCCTGCAACCCGGCCGGACCCTGAAATTGCGTAACGCGACTGACATGATTTCGACTGACAAAGGCGTTGTGGTCATCGAACGGGCACTGGCGACCATGCCCCTGGTGCCCGGCGTCTATCGCATGCTCGATGCCGGCGGCGAGGCGTTGTACGTCGGCAAGGCGCGCAGCCTCAAGAAACGAGTAGCTTCTTACACCCAGATCGGCCGCCTGCCGGAACGGCTGCGCCGCATGGTGAGCGAGACGGTGGCGATGGAGATCGTCACCACCCACACCGAGGCCGAGGCGCTGCTGCTGGAGGCCAACCTCATCAAGCGGTTGAAGCCGCGCTTCAACATCGTCCTGCGCGACGACAAATCGTATCCGTGGCTGTTGCTGACCGAGGACCATCCGTTCCCGCAGATCACCAAGCATCGCGGCGCCCGCACCCGCAAGGGCAGCTATTACGGCCCGTTCGCCTCGGTCTGGGCGGTGAACCAGACCGTCACCGCCATGCAGCGGGTGTTCCTGTTGCGCAGTTGCGCCGACACCGTGTTCGCCAACCGCAGCCGCCCCTGCCTGCTGCACCAGATCCGCCGCTGCTCGGCGCCCTGCGTCGGGCGCGTCGGCGCCGAGGACTACGCAGCCTTGGTGGCGCAGGCGAAGGGCTTCATGGCCGGCAAGCAGGCCAGCGTGCAGCGCGACATCGCGCGGGAGATGGAGGCGGCGGCGGAGCGGCTGGAGTTCGAGCGCGCGGCGGCGTTGCGCGACCGCATCCGGGGCCTCACGCATGTGCAGGGCAACGGCATCATGAACCCGGCCAGCCTGACCGACGCCGACGTGATTGCGGCATGGCAGGGCGCCGGCCAGACCTGCGTGCAGGTGTTCTTCATCCGTGGCGGCCGCAACAACGGCAATCGCGCGTTCTACCCAAGCCACACCAAGATCGACGAGGCGGCCGATGTGCTGGCCGCGTTCATCGCCCAGTTCTACGACGACAAGCCGCCGCCGCCGCTGCTGCTGCTCAGCCACGAACTGCCGGAACAGGCGCTGATCGAGGAGGCGCTGGGGCTGAAGGCGGCCACCTTTGGCACCGGCAAGCGCGTGGAGATCGCGGTCCCGCAGCGCGGCGAGAAGTTCGCGGTGATGCAGCACGCGCTGACCAACGCGCGTGAGGCGATGGAGCGGCGGCTGGCCGAAACCGCCGGCCAGGCCAAGCTGCTCGACGCCACCGCCGAACTGTTCGGCTTGCCTGGAACGCCGGAGCGGATCGAGGTTTACGACAACAGCCACATCATGGGCACCAACGCCTATGGCGTGATGATCGTGGCTGGCGCCGAGGGTTTCACCAAACAGGCGTACCGGAAGTTCTCCATCCGTGGCCCGATCACGCCGGGCGACGACTTCGCCATGATGCGCGAGGTGCTGGAACGCCGGTTCGGCCGCGCGCTGAAGGAGAACCCGGACCCGTCATCGACTCCGCCGGACTGGCCCGACCTGCTGCTGATCGACGGCGGCGCCGGCCAGCTCTCGGCGGTGCGCAATGTGCTGGCCGATCTTGGCGTCACCGACGTGCCGTTGGTGGCCATCGCCAAGGGGCCCGACCGCGACGCCGGGCGCGAGTGGTTCCACATGGACGGCCGCACGGCGTTCCAGTTGCCGCCGCGCGACCCGGTATTGTATTTCCTGCAACGCCTGCGCGACGAGGCGCACCGCTTCGCCATCACCACGCACCGGGCCGGGCGCAGCAAGTCGCTCATCAGCAGCGAGCTGGACGACATCCCCGGCATCGGCCCGGGCCGCAAGCGCGCGCTGCTGAACCATTTCGGCTCCGCGCGCGGCGTCAAGCAGGCCGGGTTGCAAGACCTGTTGGCTGCGCCCGGCATTTCCAAAGACTTGGCACAGCGGGTGTACTCGTATTTTCACGCCGGTGCCCGGACCGGCTGAACAGTCCCCGCACAGCCTGCACGGCCACCCTCACCACCACCGCCGGCCCGCTCACCGACAAGGCGGGCGCGTCGCCGGTGGTGCCGCACGCCACTATTGCGGAGCTTCCGGCCAGTATTTGCCGCTGGCAAAGCGCGCCAATGCCGGAAGATCGGGTCCGCCGTCACGGAACGGAGTCGCCGGCGCCACCATGGAGCAGCCGAACCGGGTCGCGCTGCCCGTCCATGCCTGACCCATGACTTCAGGCCGCTGCCAACTGGCCATAGAGCGGCAACTCGGCGGTGAACACCAGGTCGCTGCCCAGCATGGTGCGGCGGATGGCGGAGAAACCATGTCGCCGCAACGCCATCTCGGCTGCCGTTGCGACGATGCCGTGGCGGTCATGCGCCAGCCGCACCACCAGGCTGCCGAGCGGCACCAGGGCACGACGCGCCTGCGCCACGGCAGTCTCGGCGCAGGCGGGGCTGTCCAGATGCGGCACGATGGCGATCTCGGCGGCATGCGCGTCGCAGCGCTCGCCGAGCCGGACGGTTGCGGCACTGGCGCAGCCTCGCCGCACCAGCGCGCACATCAGTTCCAGCGTATCGGCGCCGATCAGGATAACCCGCGTGTCTTCGACCGGCTCGGCCAGGTCGAGCAGGCCGCCATCGCCGGCCAGCAATGCTGGCGGTGGCGAGAAGGCGACGACCGACGATGCATGATTCAGCAAGGCCTGCTCCTGATGATGTCCCAGTCCACGCATAAAATCGGCTCAACCACGTAAAGGCACCATCCGCGCGCCATGCCGCCTCCATAAAGCGGCCGTAAACAAACGCGGGCTGACCCGGCCGTGTATCTGGCCTAGAGTGCCGCCATGCTGTCAGACCTGCCCAACCTGCTCACGCTGTCGCGCATCGCGGCCATCCCGCTGCTGGTGGCGCTGATGGCGTGGCGCACTCCCGCAGGCGACGTGGCCGCGACGGTAGTGTTCGCGCTGGCCGGGATCACCGACTATTTCGATGGCAAGCTGGCGCGCGACTGGCGCCAGACCAGCGACATCGGCCGCATGCTGGACCCGATCGCCGACAAGCTGCTGGTCGGCGCCACGCTGATGATGCTGGTCGGCATGGGCCGGGTCAGCCTGTGGGGCCTGTATCCCGCCATCATCATCATGCTGCGCGAGATCCTGGTCAGCGGCCTGCGCGAATATCTGGCGACACTGCGCATCGGCCTGCCGGTGACGCGGCTGGCCAAGTGGAAGACCGGCTTCCAGATGGCCGCCCTCGGCACGCTCATCGCCGGTGGCAGCGGGGCGGCGTTCCTGCGCATGCCGTGGTTGCCGGCCAGCCCAATCGGCGAGGCGATGCTGTGGGCGGCGGCGGCGCTGACCCTGGTGACTGGCTGGGACTACCTCAACGCCGGCCTGCGTCACGCCACAGCCCCGCCCGCGTCGCGCACCGGCGCCGCGATGCCGCCGTCCTGACCCGGATGCCGGGTTGAAGATTCTGGGGCTGGTCGGCTGGTCGGGCGCCGGCAAGACCACGCTGCTGACGGCGATGCTGCCGTGGCTGGTCGCGCGCGGACTGTCGGTGTCGACCGTCAAGCACGCGCATCACGGCTTCGACATCGACCGTCCGGGCAAGGACAGCCACCGCCACCGGGCCGCCGGCGCGCGCGAGGTGATGGTGGCCAGCGACAGCCGCTGGGCGTTGCTGCACGAGACGCGGGGCGAGCCGGACGGGTTGGCCGACCTGTTGGCCCGGTTGTCTCCGGTCGACCTGGTGCTGGTCGAAGGCTTCAAGGCGCAGTGCCGGGTCAAGATCGAGGTGTTCCGCCCCAGCCTTGGCAAGCCGGCGCTATGGCCGGACGACCCGGACATCGTCGCCGTGGCCAGCGATGCGCCGCTGGAAGCAGGCGGGCGGCCATTGCTGGACAGGGCGATGCTGGACCTCGCGGACCCCGGCCTGATCGCCGCCTGGGCATGGCGCCACCTGACCGCGTTCGGGCCGGCAAATGTTGCGTTGCAGGGCGCCGCTTGAGCCGGGGCGCACATACGGGCACATTCCGCGATGTTCGCGGGCCGCCTCCCTATCCCGTGGCGCGTAAAAAGGAAGTGGCCCCATGCGTCGCTGTGCCGAGCCTATGAGACTTGCCCCGATGGCCGCGTTGCTGGGGCTGCTGGCCTTGCCCGGCTGCCACTACGTCAGCAGCCCGGTGGCCGG
>JAYTQW010000111.1:0-3088 GCA_043746535.1 Rhodospirillales bacterium | reverse complement strand
GCAGCCCTCGTTCATCAGCTTGGCCTGCGGCTGCGGGTAGAAGTATTGCGCGATCAGCCGCACGATGCGGATGATCTCGCGCTCCCAGAATTGCAGCTTCGGCGACACCTTCTCCAGGAAGTAGAGCAGGTTCTCCTCCGGCAGGCCGAGCTTGCGGCGCCGCTCCACCGCCGGGTCCGGCCCGGTGGTGGCCGCCGTCTTTGGCACCGTGCGCCAGAGGTCGTCGAACACCGCCTCGTCGTACTGGCGCCGCTCGCGCTCCCGTTTCAGGTCGGTCTTGAGGTTCAGCGGCCGCGCGCCGCCGTGCCGGTTGACCCCATGGCGCGACAGCGCGTGCGCCGCGTCCAGCACCCGTTCGACGGCGGCGGCACCGTGGCGGTCCTCGCAACCGGCGACATAGCTGCGGGCGAACTCCAGGTAATCGAGGATCGCCGACGCCTCGGTCCATTGCCGGAACAGATGGTTGTTGCGGAAGAAATGGTTGTGGCCGAATGCCGCGTGCGCGATCACCAGCGCCTGCATGGTGGCGGTGTTCTCCTCCATCAGGTAGCTGATGCAGGGGTTGGAGTTGATCACCACCTCGTAGGCGAGGCTGCTGTAACCCTGCCGGTAGCTGGCCTCGTGCTGCATGAAACGCTTGCCGTACGACCAGTGCCGGTAGGTCAGCGGCATGCCGTGCGCGGTGTACACGTCGAGCATCTGCTCGGCGGTGATGACCTCGATGCGGTTGGGATAGACATCCAGGCCAAGCTCGTCGCAGGCGATGCGTTCGATGGCATCGTAGCTCGCCTGCAAGGTGCGGAAGTTCCAGTCGGTGCCGGTGTACAGCAAGCGGGCGTCGCTCACGCGGCGGTCGCCTTGCGCGCGAACAGGTCGCGGAACACCGGGAAAATGTCCTTCTGCTCGCCCACCCGCCGCATCGCCAGTTTCGGCGCACGCCGCGAAAGCGGATCGTAGCCGCGCCAGAGGTCGGTCTCGCCGCGTATGATCGCCGCCGATCCGACCTCGATATAGGCGAAGTGCTGCACCAGCGGCAGGATATCATGCTCCAGCATGGCCACGGTCTTGTGGGTGTCGTTGGAGGAGTTGTCGCCGTCCGACGCCTGCGCCGCATAGATGTTCCACGAGTCATGCGGGTAGCGCTCGCGCTGGATGCGGGAGAACTCGACCATGGCGGTGGACACCACAGTGCCGCCGGTGCGCGGGTCGTTGAAGAAGACGGTCTCGTCCACCTCCTCGGCCACCTCGGTGTGGCGGATGAACACCAGTTCGACCCGCTTGTAGCGGCGTTCCAGGAAGACGTGCAGCAGCAGGAAGAAGCGTTTGGCAAGGTCCTTCATCTGCTCGGTCATCGAGCCGGACACGTCCATGAGACAGAACATCACCGCCCGCGCCGATGGTTTCGGCACCTGGCTGTAGCGGCGATAGCGCAGGTCGATGGGATCGATCCACGGCACCCGCGCCAGCCGCCGGAGCGCCAGGTCCAGTTCGGCCCGCAGCGCCGGCAGCCGCGTCTCGGCGTCCTCGCCACGTTCCAGGGCGGCGATCTCCACCTCCAGCGCCAGCACCTCCGGCGTCTTCGGCCGGCGCAGGCCGATCCGCCGGGCCATCGACTGGCGCATGGTGCGCGACATGTCTATCTGGGTTGGCGCCCCGTCCACGCTGACGCCGGCGCGCACCGGGGCCATCGTCTCCGTGGCGACAATCTGGTTCTTCACCAGGTCCGGCAATTCGAGGTCCTCGAAGAACAGGTCGAGGAACTCGTCGCGGGTCAGCACGAAGCGGAAGCCGTCCTCGCCCTCGCCGCCGCCCTGGCCGGCGCCGCCGCCACCGGAACCCTGCTTGGAGCGCGGCAGCCGGTCGCCGGTGGAGAACTCCTTGTTGCCGGACAGCACCACCTGCCGCTGGCCGCTGGAGAACACGGTGTGGAAGCTCGGCTCGTGCAGCGTACCGGCTGGGATCGCCACCGACTGGTCACGCCCAACCTCACGCAGCGTGCCCTGGTCGATTGCGGTACGGGTCGCCCGCGCCACCGCCGCACGCGCCCGCGTCAGCACCCGTTGCCGGTTCTCCAGGTTCTTGCCGCGCGGGTTTTCTCTACGGTCAATGATGTCCAAATGCCGCTCGCTCAGGCCGACTGCTTGACGCGCATGTACCATTCCACCAGCCGGCGCACCTGGCGTTCGGTGTAGCCGCGCGAGACCATGCGATTGACGAACTCGCTGTGCTTCTTCTCGGTGTCGTTGTCCTTCTTGGAGCCGAAGCTGATGACCGGCAGAAGATCCTCGACCTGGCTGAACATCCGCTTCTCGATCACCTCGCGGATCTTCTCGTAGCTGGTCCAGGACGGGTTGCGGCCGGCGTTGGCCGCCCGCGTGCGCAGCGCGAACTTCACCACCTCGTTGCGGAAATCCTTCGGGTTGGCGATGCCGGCCGGTTTCTCGATCTTGGTCAGCTCGGCGTTCAGCAACTCGCGGTTGAGCATCTGGCCGGTGTCGGGGTCCTTGAAGTCCTGGTCCTCGATCCAGGCATCGGCGTAGTCCAGGTAGCGGTCGAACAGGTTCTGGCCGTAATCGCCGTAGCTCTCCAGGTAGGCCTTCTGGATCTCGTTGCCGATGAACTCGGCGTAGCGGAAGGCGAGTTCGCTCTTGATGGTGGCGAGGTAGGCGGCCTCCGTCTCCGGTGGGAACTGCTCGCGGCGGATCGCCTGCTCCAGCACGTACATCAGGTGGACCGGGTCGGCGGCCACCTCGCTCGACGAATGGTTGAAGGTGGCCGACAGCACCTTGTAGGCGAACCGGGTCGAGATCCCCTCCATGCCCTCGTCCACGCCGGCGGCGTCGCGGTACTCCTGCATGGTCTTGACCTTGGGATCGGTCTCGCGGATGTTCTCGCCGTCATACACGCGCATCTTGGCGAACGGGCGCGAGTTGGCGTGCGGCTTCAGGCGCGACAGCACGGCGAAGCGGGCCAGCATCTCCAGCGTGTGCGGCGCGCATGGCGCCTCCACCAGCGCCGAGCCGCTGATGAGCTTCTCGTAGATCCGGCTCTCCTCGGTCACGCGCAGGCAGTACGGCACCTTGACCAC
>JAYTQW010000110.1:0-2626 GCA_043746535.1 Rhodospirillales bacterium | reverse complement strand
GACTGGACGGTGTACGACGAACTGGCGATGCTGACGCAGGTGAAGCTCGGCCTGCTGGCGGCATGATCGCGGCCGATCGCGCGCTCGACCTGCCGGCTGCCGACATGGCGGCGGCGGTGCGCAGGCGAGAGGTGTCCGCCCGCGCGCTGACCGACGCGGCGCTGGACCGAGCGCGCAACCTGGCGGCGTGCAACTGCTTCTGCTTCCTGCTCGAGGACGCCGCACGCGCGGCGGCCGACGCGATCGACCAGGCGCCCGCCGGAACCGGCCTCGATCTGCCGCTGCTCGGCGTGCCGTTTGCCGCCAAGGACATGACGCCGACCATGGGCACGCTCGCCTCACTCGGCTCCTGGACCAGCGGCGACGCGCCGGCGACTGAGACGGCGCTGGTGGTGCGGCGGTTGCAGGCGGCGGGCGCGATCCTGATCGGCAAGACCACGACGCCGGAGTTCGCCAATTCAAGCTTCACCAGCAGCCCGCGCTGGGGTGTCACGCGCAACCCGCGCGACCTCACGCGCACCCCCGGCGGCTCGTCGGGCGGGTCCGGCGCGGCGGTGGCCGGGGCTTGCGTGCCGTTCGCCGAGGGCACCGACATGGGCGGCTCGGTGCGCATCCCGGCGGCGTTCTGCGGCGTGGTGGGGCTGAAGCCGAGCCTGGGCCGCATTCCGATGACCATTCTGCCCAGCCTGTTCGACAGCATCTCGCATTTCGGCCCGCTGGCCCGCAGCGTCGACGATGCGGTGGCCTTTATGGCCGCCGCCGCCGGCCCCAGCGACGAAGACCCATTCTCGGTGCCGATGGCGTTCGACGCCATCGCCGCGCGCCGCCTGCCCGACCTGACCGGACGGCGCTTCGCCTTTTCCATGGACCTTGGCTTCTACGCCGTGTCGGACGAGGTGCAGGCGACGCTGCGGGGGACGCTTGCCGCCCTGCGCCAGGCGGGCGCCATTGTGGAGGATGTCGAGCTACGCTGGACCCGTGACGTCGCCGACCGCTGGACCGACCTGTGGGGCGTGTTCATGGCAGCCTATTTCGGCGATCGCCGCGCTGCCTTCGCGGACCGCATGGACCCTGCCGTGCTCGGCCTGATGCAACGTGGCGAGGCGATCGACGCCGTCGCCTACAAGCGCATCGAACTGGTCCGCAGCGCCATGTGGCGCGACATGATGGGCATCCTGCGACGCCACGAGGCGTTGCTGTGCCCGGCCTGCGCCGTGGTGGCGCCGCCGCTCGAACACACCGACGACGACTACCTGTCGGACCTGCCGGACGGCCGCTTCGGCGGGCTGGAACTGACCTCGCCGTTCAACATGGTGCCGACGCTGCCGGCGTTGTCGCTGCCCATTCCGCGCATCGGCTTGCCGGTCGGCCTGCAAATGGTCGGCCGCCGCTACGGCGACGAGGCGTTGCTGGCCCTGGCCGGCGCAATCGAGGCGTTGCTCGGCGCGCAACCGCGCCGGTGATCCGTCAGCGGCCGACCGGCAACATCATGGCAGCGTCACCCAGGCGCGTTCGCGGGCCGAGCGGACGATGGCATCCACGGTCGCCTGGATACGGGCGGCCTCACGGAAGTCCGGCATGAAGCGTGGGCCACCGCCCACCGCCTCCAGCACCGCGCGCACCTCGATGGTCTTCATGTCGTTGAAGCCGAGATGGTGTCCCGGTGCCGGGCAGAACTTCCCGTATGGGACGTGCGCCGGGCCGGACAGGATGGTGCGGAAGCCCTCGCGCGCAGGCCGCTCGCCGACGGTGTAGAACTGTAGCTCGTTCATCCGTTCCTGATCGAAGGCGATGCTGCCGCGCGTGCCGGTCACCTCGAAGCCGAGCGCCATCTTGCGTCCGGCGGCAACCCAGCTCGCCTCGATCGAGCCGGTGGCGCCGCTGGCGAAGCGCAGCAACGCGCGGGCCTGGTCGTCCACGGCGACGGCGCGGCTGCCGCCCTCGGGGAACGGGCGGCTGGCGTGGACGGTGGCGATCTGGCCAGAGAGTTCGGCGATGTCGCCGCACAGGAAGCGGGCGATGGAGACGATGTGGCTGCCAAGGTCGGCCACCACGCCGTGACCGCCGGCTGGATTGAGCCGCCAGGTCCAGGGCGCCGCCGGATCGGTCATGTAGTCCTCGGCATGGAGGCCGCGAAAGCTCACCACCTGCCCGATCTCGCCGCCCACGATCATGTCGCGCGCGGCCAGCAGCATCGGGTTCTTCAGGTAGTTGAAGCCGGCCGCGCTGACCACGCCGGCCGCCTCCGCCGCGTCGGCCATCTCGAAGGCGTCAGCGGCACTGGGTGCCAGCGGCTTTTCGCAGTAGACCGCCTTTCCCGCCGCGATCGCCGCCAGCGCCATCGGCTTGTGCAGGACGTTCGGTGTGGTGATGTGGACGAGATCCACCGCCGGGTCGCGCACCAAAGCCCGCCAGTCATCGGTCGAGCGGGCGAAACCGAGCGCCTTCGCCGCCTGTTCGGCGGCACCCGCATCCACGTCGGCCAGCAGTTCCAGCGACGGCACGATGTCGGCGCCGAAGATGCCCTGCACGGCGCGCAGCCCGATCGCGTGGCAGCGCCCCATGAAGCCGGCGCCGATCAGGCCGATGCCGATGCTGCGGGCCATGACGCCGGTCAACCCATGGT